>CAJXTP010000215.1 GCA_913061335.1 uncultured Loktanella sp. | reverse complement strand
GCCATGCCACCCCCCAACGCGATCCACATGGACCAAAAGGCGCGCGAAACCATCACAGCATGGGTCAAAGCCGCGCGTTAAAGATCGACTGCACGCCCCGTTCGCGCACTTTCCTGCGCCGCAAGCCCCATCGCCACAGCCCGCATCCCATCGTTCGCCGTCACCTCAACCGCGCCCACTCCGCGCACAACCGCGTTGAACCGCTGATGCTGATAAAACGTCGAGCCATTATGATCCCCCGCGGCCAGCAGAGCCGGATCAACCGGAAACTCTGACGTAAATGGCCCTTTGGGGGCGCGCGGGCTGATCACAATCTGCGGGACAGGGGCATCGCCCAATTCTGCAGGCCAAAATCGACCCGGGCCGGGTACTTTCGCCTCGATCTTGCCCTTTGGACCAATCGCAGTGATCTCTTCTTGGTACTCTGCACCCTCGGCAAACATGCACAATTCCAGCATGGCACGCGCGCCACCAGCAAAATCAATAATGACATAACCGTGGTCCCAAATATCAGGGGCCTGCTCGTCATAGCGCTCGTTAAGATGGTTAACGCCCTGCCCCGCCGACGCCATCACACGGATCGGCTCATCGTTAAGAATAAGGCGCATCAAATCAAAAAAGTGACAGCATTTCTCAACCAACGTGCCGCCCGTTTTGGCATTAAAGCGGTTCCAATCACCGATCTTTGGCAAGAACGGAAACCGATGCTCGCGGACAGTCAGCATTTTGACACCACCCGTCGCTTGCTGCACTTGCTCAATCAACGCAGCCACCGGCGGCATATAGCGGTATTCCATCGCGACCCACAAAGGGGCGGGATATGTGCGGGCAAACTCGGCGACCACAGGTGCATCCGCAGGGTCGGTATACAGCGGCTTTTCGCATAAAATCGGCAACGGGCGCATGGCAGCAATTTCTTGCAACTGCTGAACATGCAGATAATTCGGACTGACGATCACCAGCGCATCTAACGGCTCATGGGCCAACAAATCGGCGATGGACGTGGCTGCATAAGCCCCCCCGGCAAGGGTGGCCGCAGACTGCGCCAGCTTGGTCACAGGATCATAAACAGCTGACACGCGGCCATGGGTCAAAAGGTTGATATTCGAGATATGCTCACGGGCCATCATGCCGCACCCGATGATCCCATAGTTTACATTTTTCAACTTTTTAGCCTTTGCCCATGCGCGAAACGTACCGCGACTTACCACTATCGAACCAAGTGCGCGAAAACTCTGCGGCTTCACCACCGGCTGTCCAACTGACCCGCTCGATATAACCAACGGTCGTACCTGCACGCAAATGAAACGCGTCAGGGGCCCAATCAGGCACACGACCAACGCCAATTTCGTCTGCAACAGACGCGATCACAACGCCCAAATCTTCTCGGTAAAAATGATATAGGGAATCCGATAAATCGCCCACAGAAATGGTATCGCGGTGCGATCCATCCAGCCAAATTTCTTCGACAGCGACCATTTCATCGCCAAGTGAGCGCAAACGGCGGATACGGTGACCTTCAGCAGAAGGGCCAAAATTTGGCGCATTGCGCGGCTTGGTCAAACGATCAGCAGACACAACTTGCGCCGTCGGCAGCCCACCGCCACCGATCAATTCAAGGCGGAAAAACGCATAAACAGACCCAACAGCACCGCGATTGCGCACGTAATTTCCAGATCCTTGGACGCGGTCCAGCAGTCCCTTTTCCACAAGGTCAGAAAGCGCTTTGCGCAATGTGCCGACGGAAATATTCAGATCGGCGGCCATATCACGTTCAGGTGGCAGGCGCGCCCCGTCGGCCAAATGACCAGCCGCGATCTCACGGATCAGCATCTCACTGATCTGGATGTATTTCGGCAGCGCATTCAGGCCAATTGATTGAACCATATCAAAGCCCTCCCGTGCCCTGTTGCAAATTGATACACAATTGATTTGCATTATTGAACCAGCTAAGCAAGAGTTATTGCAACAGATTCTTGTTCGGGGCAACACACTATGACAATCGTACCAATCACCAGCCCTGACCTTGATGGGGCAGAGGTATCTTGGTTTTCAGCCCTGTGTTCTGACGACTACCAATTCCTTGGGGTGCCTGACGGTGATCTGCGCTCGTCATGGGAACACTGCCGCGACATCGCTTTAACCGCCGAACAACAGGGCTTTCGCAACATTCTTGCGCCCTCGTCTTTTCAAGTTGGCCAAGACACGATGTCATTCGTCGCAGGCATGGCGCCACTGACCGAAAAAATCAATTTTCTGGCCGCAGTCCGCTGCGGTGAAATGCAGCCCATTATGCTGGCGCGGATGATCGCGACGCTTGATCACATGCTTAAAGGTCGATTGACGCTCAATGTAATCTCGTCTGATTTCCCAGGCGAAGTGGCATCATCGCCTTACCGCTACAAACGGTCCCACGAGGTCGTCGAAATCCTACGCCAAGCATGGACCCGCGATGAAATTACTCACCACGGTGAAATTTATAACTTTGACAAAGTGCCCACTGACCCTGCCCGCCCCTACCAAATCAACGGCGGCCCGCTGTTGTATTTCGGCGGGTATTCCCCCGATGCGTTGGAACTTTGCGGCGCGCAATGCGACGTCTATCTGATGTGGCCAGAGGTCCAAGCCCAATTGGCCGAGCGCATGAAAGCCGTGCACGCGCGCGCAGCGGCCCACAACAGAACATTGGATTACGGCCTGCGCATGCACATGATCGTGCGCGACACCGAAGCAGAAGCCAAAGAATACGCCGACCATATTGCCTCGAAACTAGACGATGAATACGGCAAACTGATCCGCGACCGCGCCCACGACAGCATTTCGCTTGGGGTTGCTCACCAATCGCGGGCCCGCGAGCTGGCCGATCAATTTGGCTACATCGAACCGGGACTTTGGACAGGCGTCGGACGGGCACGTTCCGGCTGCGGCGCGGCCCTTGTTGGTTCGACCGATCAGGTCATGTCAAAAATTGAATCCTATCAAAAGATGGGCATCCGCGCGTTCATCTTCTCAGGCTACCCACATATCGACGAGGCAAAACACTTTGGCAGCCGCGTCATGCCACACCTCAAAACCGTATCCCTGCCCCATGCATACGGGCGGGTTCCCTCTGATACTCCAGCAACGCCACTCGGCACAGGACCACGCATTTGAACCGTATCGACATCACGCCCGACCTATCTTTTTCGCGCATCGTTTATGGGATGTGGCGGCTATCTGACGACACCGACACCTCCACCGCACATGTGCAAGCCAAGATCGAAGCCTGCCTCGCGCAAGGCATCACGACAATGGATCAAGCCGACATCTACGGCGGCTATGAGGCCGAAGAGGTCATGGGCGCAGCCTTAAAATCGGCCCCTGCACTGCGTGGCCAAATCGAGATCGTCACCAAATGCGACATCGTGGCCCCCGCAGGGCGGCACAGCGGCGCACGGGTCAAATATTATGACACGTCGGCAGCCCACATCACGGCCTCCGTCGAAGCATCGCTGAAATTGATGAACATCGACACAATCGACACGCTTTTGGTGCACCGACCTGATCCGCTGATGGACCACCATGAAACAGGTACGGTCCTCGACGAACTGGTGAAATCCGGCAAGGTGCGCAGCATTGGGGCGTCGAACTTCAAACTGCACGACTGGACACTGCTGCAATCGGCAATGACCAACAAATTGGTCACCAACCAGATTGAATTGTCAGTCACGGCGAACGCAGGCTTTAGCAACGGCGACGTGGCCTATTTGCAAGAACGAGGCGTGCCAATCATGGCATGGTCGCCGCTTGGTGGTGGGTCGCTAATGCAAGGAACAGGGCCGGTTCAAGACGCGCTAAAATCTGTGGCCGACGCAAACGGCGTTGATACAGGCGCTGTCGCAGTCGCGTGGCTACTGGCACATCCCGCAAACATTATGCCCGTCATGGGCACTAATAACGTAAACCGGATCAAAGGCTTGTCGGACGCAATGAATGTAAACATGGACCGTCAGACATGGTTTGAAATCTATACCGCAGCACTCGGAAATGAGGTACCATAATGGACGCAGGCACACTTCAGACATTTGACCCATCCAGCGATGCAGACAATTTTCGCGGCGCGCTCGGCAGCTTTGTAACGGGGGTCACCGTGGTGACGACCGACAGCCCAGAAGGGCCAGTCGCGATCGTGGCAAATTCCTTTGCCAGCGTATCGCTCGACCCGCCACTGGTTCTTTGGTCACCGGCAAAATCATCCAAACGTTTTGAACATTTCGCTGGATCGCGTCGTTTTGCAGTCCACGTACTTGGGGCAAACCAGCGCGATATCTGCGCGGCGATCATCAAATCCAAGACCGCGATTAACGACGTGCCAACGCACCTGTCGCACTGCGGCATGCCGATTATCGAAGGCGCGCTTGCAACATTCGAATGCACGCTCGAGGCGACACATGACGCGGGCGACCACGTCATCGTGGGCGGGCGCGTCACCAAGGCGCACCATCAAGGCGGCGACCCGCTTGTGTTCCATGGCGGCAAATACGGGTCCTTTAACGAAGGATAACCCGCAAGACACTAAACAATGTGCGGGCCCAATAGGCCCCTACGCAAACAACAGGGGAGGAGCCGCAATGTCGGTCCTGTTTTGGGTCCTTTGGCCCCTAGAACGGTTCAACACCGCCATTCTTGCCATCGGGCGAGCCTTGGCGATGGCTGCACTTGCAATCATGGTCTGCCTCATCTTGGGGCAGGTATTCTTCCGGTATGTGCTTAACGACGCACCAAACTGGACAGAAGAAGGGGCGCGCTTTGGCATGCTCTGGATGACCGGCCTTATGGCGCCGCTCGCCTACCGCATGGGCGGATTTGTATCCATCGATATGCTGGAACGGGCGCTACCAAAATTCCTCTCTTCGCTGCTGACACTCACCCTACTTTGCATCGCACTTTGGGTGCTGGTCGTGTTTTGGGATCGGGGCCTCAACAACCACGTCGACACCATGTCCGGCAAAGGCTGCTCGTCCTCACTACGCTGGCCGTTTGGTTTTGAATTTGGCAAATGCGGTGCCAAATTCCAAAATCGGTTTCAATACGCATCACTATTCGTCGGGGTAAATCTGCTGATCCTCGTGAACGTGGAACTGATCTTGCGCTGTCTCTTATACACATCTCCGAGCCCACGAGACCTCTCTAC
>CAJXTP010000214.1 GCA_913061335.1 uncultured Loktanella sp. | reverse complement strand
CTTTATTCCTGGTGTGCATATGCAGATCGCGCAAACTATTGGCACGCAAAACAGCTGGTTACTTCAGTTTGGCCTGATCACGCTTGTCATGATCGGACCAGGCCGAAGGTTCTACCAAAAGGGCTTGCCAGCTTTGCTGCGGATGACACCTGACATGAATTCACTGGTCGCGCTTGGGACTTTGGCGGCTTGGGGGTATTCGACACTGGCGCTATTTGCACCAAGCGTTTTCCCAGCCGGAACACGCGCTGTATATTTCGAGGCGGCAGGCGTCATTGTGACGCTAATCTTGTTGGGTCGTTGGCTAGAGGCTCGTGCAAAAGGGCGCACAGGGGCCGCAATTCAACGGCTTGTTGGCTTGCAACCGGCGACCGCATTGGTCGACCGTGACGGGGCCATCATTGAGATACCACTGGCGGATGTTTTGACCGGCGACACCGTGCATCTGCGCCCCGGTGCGCGCGTGGCCGTCGACGGGGTGGTCCTGTCAGGTCAGACATTTATTGATGAAAGCATGATCAGCGGCGAACCAGTCCCTGTATCCAAGGCCGCTGACGACACTGTGATAGGTGGAACTGTCAATGCAACTGGAGCGCTGACCTACCGCGCAACTGCTGTTGGCGCAGATACGGTATTGTCCCAGATTATTCGTATGGTCGAAGACGCCCAAGGAACCAAACTGCCGATCCAGTCGCTTGTTGACCGGATCACAGGGGTATTCGTGCCGATTGTCATGGTGCTGGCTGCAGTCACCGTATTGGCATGGTTGGTGTTTGGGCCTGATCCTGCCTTGGGATTGGCGCTTGTGTCTGGGGTGTCGGTTCTGATTATCGCATGCCCCTGTGCGATGGGATTAGCCACGCCGACATCGATCATGGTTGGAACAGGACGTGCTGCAGAAATGGGCGTATTGTTCCGTAAAGGCGACGCGCTGCAAGGCTTGCAGGAAACCAAAGTCATCGCACTTGATAAGACCGGCACATTGACCGCAGGTGCGCCAGAACTGACGACGTTCACATTGGCCAAAGGGCGGGCGCGCGCAGATGTGTTGCCAATCATCGCCGCAGTCGAAGCACAATCAGAACACCCCATCGCAGGCGCAATCGTGCGTGCAGCGGCGGATTATGATCTACCTACCGTGTCCGATTTTAATACGGTCACTGGCATGGGTGCACGTGGCGTGATCCATGGTAAAATCGTGCTGGTTGGCGCGGATCGCTTTATGCTGCAAGAAGGGGTCGATTTGGGTGCGCTCAAGGACGTCGGTGACACACTTGCGGACACTGGCGCGACACCGCTGTTTGCAGCGATCGACGGACGGATCGTTGCGGCGATTGGCGTGTCGGATCCGATTAAACCGTCAACCATTGACGCGATTGCAGCCTTGCACGCGCAGGGTTTAACGGTCGCTATGATCACCGGCGACAACAAAATCACAGCCCATTCCATTGCCCGCGAGCTTGGGATCAAACACGTTGTGGCCGAAGTTATGCCAGACGGAAAAGTTGCCGCACTTGAAACCCTGCGCGCGAAATATGGCAACGTCGCATTTGTCGGTGATGGGATAAACGATGCGCCGGCGCTCGCTTCGGCAGATACAGGGATCGCAATTGGCACTGGCACGGACGTCGCAATTGAAGCGGCCGATGTGGTCCTGATGTCCGGCGATCTGGCTGGTGTGGTGAATGCCCTTACGGTCAGCAAGGCGACGCTCCGCAATATCCGGCAAAACCTATTTTGGGCCTTTGCGTATAATGCGGCGCTAATTCCTGTTGCGGCGGGGGCACTATACCCAATTACCGGCACGCAATTATCGCCAATGTTGGCCGCAGGAGCCATGGCGATGTCGTCCGTCTTTGTTGTGTCAAATGCGCTACGGCTTCGACGCATCAGGCCAGTAATGCATGACTCGATTCACCCAACGGGAGTGACATCATGAACATCGGAGAAGTCTCGACGCGCGCGGGTTTGCCTGCCAAAACCATTCGATACTACGAAGACATCGGGCTGATCAAACCGCTGCGCGATACCAATGGCTACCGCGCGTTTCGGCAGCAAGAGCTGCATAAGTTGACGTTTCTTGCGCGATCACGGGCCTTGGGTTTTAGCATCGAAGACTGCCGCAACCTGCTTCAACTTTATGAGGATCAAGGCCGATCCAGCGCGGATGTGAAAGCTATTGCGAGGGATCACCTAAACCAGATCGAGCAGAAAATCTCTGACCTGAATGATATGCGCGAAACCCTGACCCATTTGGTCGACGCCTGTGCCGGAGATGATCGACCTGATTGCCCTATTCTGAATTCGCTGGGAGACGCGCGTTAGCAGCACAAAATTGCTGACGGACAAGACTGGATCCTTAGGGTCCTGCCTTGTCATTGGATCGTTTGCGGTAAGCTACCAAGTATTGATAGGAAACGCCTGATTACCGCCCCAAAATGCCAGGTAAGTTCAAACCCTTCTCGCGCGCGCAGTCCAGAGCCTCTTCGTAACCGGCATCAGCGTGGCGCATGACGCCCGTCGCAGGATCGTTCCACAAAACGTTCTTGATGCGGCGGTCCGCGTCTTCGGTGCCGTCGCAACAAATGACCATGCCAGAATGCTGCGAAAACCCCATTCCAACGCCGCCGCCATGATGCAGCGACACCCAAGTGGCCCCGCCTGCGACGTTCAACATCGCGTTCAGTAGCGGCCAGTCAGATACCGCGTCAGATCCGTCTTTCATCGCCTCAGTTTCGCGATTTGGCGACGCAACAGAGCCGGAGTCCAGATGGTCTCGTCCGATCACGACAGGCGCGCTAAGCTCGCCAGTGCGCACCATTTCATTAAATGCCAGACCCAGCTTGTCACGCAGCCCCAAGCCAACCCAGCATATCCGCGCAGGCAGACCTTGGAACGCAATGCGGTCGCGGGCCATATCTAGCCAGTTGTGCAGATGCGGATCATCAATCAGCTCTTTGACCTTGGCGTCAGTTTTGTAGATGTCCTCGGGATCGCCTGACAGCGCACACCAACGGAACGGGCCAATACCGCGACAAAACAGCGGGCGAATATAGGCCGGAACAAACCCCGGAAAGGAGAACGCGTTTTCCAAACCCTCGTCCAACGCAACCTGCCGGATATTATTGCCATAATCAAAGGTCGGCACGCCCGCATTCCAGAAATCAACCATCGCCGCGACTTGAATTTTCATCGAAGCACGCGCCGCGATTTCCACTGCTTTAGGGTCACTTTCTTGGGCAGCGCGCCACTGGGCGACTGTCCAGTTTTGTGGCAAATATCCATGAATTGGATCGTGGGCAGAGGTTTGATCGGTCACCATATCAGGACGCACGCCGCGCTTTACCAGCTCTCGGAAGACGTCGGCGGCATTGCCAATCAACGCGACTGATTTTGCATCACCTGCTTTGGTCCAAGTGTCGATCATCGCGAGGGCCTCGTCGAGATTATCGGTTTTTTCGTCGACGTATCGCGTGCGCAGGCGGAAATCGGCGCGGGTCTCGTCGCACTCCACAGCCAGACAACATGCGCCTGCCATCACGGCCGCAAGCGGCTGCGCGCCGCCCATGCCACCAAGGCCACCAGTCAAAATCCAACGACCAGTCAGGCTACCGTCATAGTGCTGGCGGCCCGCCTCCATAAAGGTTTCATAGGTGCCCTGCACAATGCCTTGTGTGCCGATATATATCCACGACCCAGCGGTCATCTGGCCGTACATCGCGAGGCCCTTTTTATCGAGCTCGTTAAAATGATCCCACGTCGCCCAATGCGGCACGAGATTGGAGTTCGCAATTAGCACACGCGGCGCATCTTTGTGGGTATTAAATACCCCAACTGGCTTGCCTGACTGCACCAGCAGGGTCTGGGTTTCCTCAAGCTCTTTCAGCGCCGCAACAATCGCGTCGAAATCTTCCCATGTGCGGGCTGCGCGACCGATGCCGCCGTAGACCACCAATTCATGCGGGTTTTCGGCGACGTCGGGATGCAGGTTGTTCATTAGCATCCGCATCGGCGCCTCAGTCAGCCAACTTTTACAGGTGATGTCCGTGCCTGTTGGGGGGTATACATCGCGGGTGTTGTGGCGGGAATTGGTCATTGGGTGCCTTCCAAAGATGGGGCCAAGTTGGCCAATGCTGTGAGAATATTAGCGAGATGTGGACGCAGGCGCGCTGCGCGGTCTTTGTCGTATGTCCATGGGGCTGCCTCATCCACGAGATATGTGGATTGCGCCAGTTCCATCTGGATCGCGTGGATGCCCGATTGCGGTTGGCCGTAGTGGCGGGTGGCCCAGCCGCCCTTAAAACGTCCGTTGACGGTGGCTGTGTATCCTTGGACTTGGGTGCAGATCGCAGTTGTCGCGGTCTCAATCTGTGACGCGCAGGTCGCTCCAAGGTTTGTGCCAATGCTAAAGTCCGGCAAGATACCTTCAAAAAGATGCGCAATACCCGACCGGATCGAATGGCAGTCATACAAGATCGCCACGCCGTGCAATGCGTGAACACGGTTAAGTTCAGCGGTCAGCGCCGCGTGATATGGCGTGTGAAAATCTGCACATCGCTGTTTGATGTCGGCTGGTGTCGGTGCGGTATCCCAGATATTCAAACCTTCAAAATCGGTCAAAGGCACAAGCGTCGTGGTGTTCTGCCCTGGATAAAGGCTGATCCCCGCAGGATCGCGATTGGCATCAATAACATAGCGGTGAAAATTGGCTGTTACAGTCGTGACGTTTGGCACTAGCCCGTCATAAAGCCGGTCAATATGCCAATCAGTATCGGCCAGTTTGCGTCCGTTTGCGTTCAACTTAGCCGCCACATCATCAGGCACAAACGTGCCGGTATGCGGCAAGCCCAAAACGATTGGACCTAACCCGTGAGTGACGCAAACAGGCGTCATTCTGTGTGGCCTTTGACAAACGCTGGCAGATCAACCGAACCCGACAGCGCACCGGATCCAACCAACGCGGTCGCAGCTTCGATCAACGGGGCCATATAACGGTCTTCGACGATCGTGGGCACATCGGCGCGCAGGGTTGCCATTGCGGCCTGCAGGGGCGCGCTGGTCTGCATGGGCGCGCGAAATTCGATGCCTTGCACGCCGCACATTGCCTCGACCCCAAGGATCACGTTCAGGTTGGCATTCATCCGCAACAATCGGCGCGCCGCATGGGCTGCCATCGAC
>CAJXTP010000213.1 GCA_913061335.1 uncultured Loktanella sp. | reverse complement strand
CTATGCGCTGGCGTCGCAGGCACTTGGTTAGACGGGTTTACCGCCCATTGTAATTCGCCTGAAGAGCCGACTGAAACCGTCGAGCAAGTCGCGCGCGAAAAGGGACCCAAATTCCTGTTTTGTTGGCAATTTTGGGCCTAGGTAATCTCGCATTTTCTCCTTGAAATGCATGAAATTTGATTGTTCTACAATGTGGTTCCTCTGTGGTTTCAAGTTGGGGGCGCGCTTGTCTGCAGCCCGATAGCGCAGCAGCTACGATAAAGTAGATAATAAACAGCGCTTGAAGGATCAGGCGTTGCATTTTTGTGGGCTGTCGGTTGCTTTAAAACTCAGCGACTTTTCCCCAAGAGCCATTTTCCAGTCGCTTCGGGTCATATGCGCGTGGGTCAACGATGGGGACCGCACCTGTCAGGATATCGGCAATCATATGCCCCACACCAGGGCCGATGCCAAATCCATGACCACTAAACCCAGCCGCTAGCATCAAACCCGGTACGCCGGTTTCGCCTATGGCGGGGACGCCGTCCGGGGTGCTGTCGATATAGCCTGCCCATGCTGCCGTCATCGGCGTATCGCTGAGCGTGGGAAACAATTTCCGCACCTGCCGCAATGTTTCGCGGATTTGACGCGGGTCGGCCTTAGGGTTGAGAATACGGTTTTTCTCCATCGGGGTTTGCTGATCCAGCTTCCATTTGCGCAAGGTTTCGTGACCACTGCGCATACCCTGCAAACCACCAGGGCGCAGTGATTTGCGCCGTTTGAAAAACATCGGCAAGAAAGTCGAGGCAAAGCGCAACTGCTGCGGTGTAGGATCAACCCGCGCAAGGCCCGATATCGCCACTGTATAACGGCCATCGCTGCGCTTAGTGATCGACACATCTTTGGTGTGCACCGCGTCGGGCAAATTAGCACCCGCGTCCATCGCCAAACTAGAGCTGCGGACAGAGGCCTGCGGAAAGCGCAAGCCTTGTTGATTTAGAAAAGAAGAGGCCCAAGCTCCGCCCGCCATGACGACCGAGCTGGTTTTGATAACGCCGAGTTCGGTGACCACGGCGCTGACTTTACCGGCCGCAAGTTCAAGCCCGCGTGCGGCACAATTTTGCATGACAATTCCACCACGTTGCTGCACGCCTTTGGCAATAACAGGGACGGCGATACAGGGATCAGCCGTGCCGTCCAAAGGAGAAAACACGCCGCCTCTCCATGCGCGTCCGGTTGCCATGCCGCGCTCTGTGGCCTCGGCGCCACTTAGCATATGGGTTACGATGCCCTCAGTTTTGGCAAAATTGCGCCAGCGTGCCCAGCCCTCCAATTCGGCGGGGTCGTCGGACAAATACATCAGGCCGCAGCGTCGAAAGCCCACAGTTTCGTTAATTTCGGCAGCCATATTGTCCCAAAGCGCAAGGCTTTTGGTTGCGATCGGCAACTCGCGCGCATCACGGTTTTGTTGACGACACCAACCCCAGTTACGGCTGGATTGTTCGGCCGCGATTTGCCCCTTTTCTAGCAGCACTACCTTCACGCCGCGCTGCGCGAGGTAATAGGCTGTTGATGTTCCAACAATGCCACCGCCAATGACGACAACATCAGCCTGTTTTGGCAGATCAGTCCCCGTGGTGATCCGTTTGAGAGGTACGTTCATGGCATCAATATCCTCGACTGCGATCTATCAAACCGGCAATCGTCGTGCCGGCCAAGTCGGATTTTATGGCTGCGATCACATGTTTGGCGGCGTCATCTGGGCGGGTTTGGCACGCAATATGGGGTGTGACGACGGTCTGCGGGTGCGCCCACAAGGCATGATCCCGCGGCAAAGGCTCAGGGTCGGCGACATCAAGCCACGCCGCAGAAATTTGACCGCTCTCTAGCGCATCAAGCAGCGAGTCTTGATCCAGATACCGTCCACGCTCGACCTGAACAAGGCCGCAGCCGGGTTTCAGTTGAGCCATCAGATTGGCATTCAACACGCCTTCAGTTTGGTCTGCCAAAGGCAAAAGACAAACGAGGATGTCGAGATCGCGCAGGAACTCTGCCTTGTCGGTCGTGCAATCAACACCTGTAACCTCGGTGGGTCTACGAGCAAATCCGGACAGCGCAAAGCCAAAAGGTCTGAGCGCCTCCACGGTTGCCAGACCCAGCTGCCCCAAGCCCATCACACCGACACGCCGCATCGACGCAGGTGTGTTAAGATGCGCCTGCCAAACCTCGCACTGTTGTTGATCCAGATAGCGCGGCAGGTTCCGATGGAGGCCAAGGACCGCCATAGTGACATATTCAACCATTTGCTCGGCCAAACCGGGTTCAAGCATCCGAACGACGCGGATATGAGCGAGTAATTGTGACAGGTCGAGCTGATCAACACCGGCGCCTACGGACAAGATCATCCGCAGGTTTGGATAGGTTTGCATCAGATCGTCAGGCAACGTCCATGTAATCATATGGGTCACGGCCAGTGGATCTGGGGCCGTGACTTGATGAAAGGCCATATCAGGCAATTCAGCGGTGAAATACTTGGCAAAGACTGCCCCGCGTGTTGGGTTTGACAGGTATAGAACGGCCATTGATCTATTTCATCGCCCGACGGATATCGGGGTCCTCCAAGGTCAGGTCCAGCACCAGCCGCGTGCGTTCAATAATTTGGTCAATTTCCTCGGGCGTGCAGCATAGCGCTGGCGCATATCCAAGCACCCCCCACGGGAAGGCACGCAGCATCAGGTTGTTGTCCCAAGCGCGATCAAACAGGCGTACGGCAGGTTGAGCGGCGGCCGGAAGAGGGGTCTTTTTGTCCTTGTCAGTGACCAGCTCAACAGCAGCCAACAGTCCGCGACCGCGCACGTCACCCACAAGAGGATGATCAGTTAGTCCACGCAGACCTTCTTGCAGACGCGCGCCCATGGCTTGGCCATGATCCAACATCCCACCCTCGTAAAGGTCAAGCACGGCAAGACCGACAGCGGCACTGACCGGATGGCCGGAATAGGTAAAGCCATGGCCGACCGCTGCCGCCCCAGCGCCATCTGCGATGACTTGATAAACCCGATCCGACATCAGAACGGCGCCCATCGGAACATAGCCCGAGGTCAGACCTTTGGCCGTGGTGATCATATCCGGTACAATGCCGTCCTCAGTGCTGGCAAACATTGGCCCGGTGCGCCCGAACGCGGTGATCACCTCGTCCACAACGAACAGAATGTCGTATTCAATACAAACCGATTGCATCGCCTTCATCCAGCCGTCCGGAGGGACCAAAACACCGCCCGATCCTTGAATGGGTTCTGCATAAAAGGCGGCAATACGCTCAGCGCCGACGTCTTCGATCTTGGAGCGTAATTGGGCGACTGAGGCTGCGATCACATCGGCGGCGTTATTGCCTACAGGATTGCGATACACTTTATGGGACGGAATTTTGTGCTGTGTTTGTAGCTGTGCTTCCATTCCGAAACCCGCATGGAAGGCGGGCAGGGCTGTTAAGCCTGATCCCGTTGTGCTGGAGCCGTGATACCCCATCTCAAGCGAGATGAATTGATCTTTTTGTGGCATGCTGCGCGACACCCAGTAGTGACGCGCAAATCGCACCGTGCTGTCCACAGCGTCTGACCCACCGAGGGTAAAAAACACATGATCAATGTCTCCGGGGGCCAATTCGGCCAGACGGCTGGCCAGCCGAATTGTCGGTTCACTACTTAAGCCAAAGTAGCCTGTGGCATAAGACAAGTTTTCCATTTGTGCCGTGGCAGCCGCGATCACACTGGGTTGACCATAACCTGCGTTCACACACCACAGCCCTGCAAACGCGTCCAAAAGTGTACGCCCTGTGCTGTCAGTGAGGGTCACATCCTTGGCGCTGCTGATGATACGCGCCCCCGCGGACTCATGCCCGCGCCAAGAGGCGACGGGGTGGATCAAGTGTTTGCGGTCAAGTTCGACGAGACTGTTGGATAGCATGGGAAACTCCGAAAAATGGATCAGCCGAGCGCTTGGGAGGCGAGCGCGAAGATTTGTTGAGGGCCGGTGGGTGTAATCGCGCCAGTCCCCATCTGCATTTGGACGCCGCCGCCAGCCGCAACCAGACCGTGCTCTGAGAGCCACGGAGCAAGCCCACTGTCGGCGTTGGTATCGACGCGCATAAATTGCCCTTCACGTTCAGATAAAATCAGGGAGATCAGGCTTTGGGCATCCTCAAGGGTACTTGCCGCAACCGGGCCAACCACCTCGCCTCTGCCAAAATTACGTACGGCAGCAAAGCCTATGATCTCGGCTCCATTGCGCAGCACAGCAAAGCGGGCGTCACCTGCAAGAGCATCATAAAGCGTGTTGCGATCCATTCCCGTAGCACTTGCATCCATAAGGCGAATGGCGGCCATGGCATCGGTATCGGTCCAGACCGCGCCACCTGTTGGCGTGATTGATGTCGCTATACCTTGGTGCTGAAGAATTTCCCCAGCCGCCTTGAATCCTAGGCTTTCGTAAAGTGGAAGACCATCTCGTGTCGCCACAAGCTGCCAGACAGATGGCGAGAAGCGTTCCAAGGCGTGATCCATGATTTTGCGCCCGAGGCCACGGCCACGAAGCTTTGAATCAACGATGATCAAATTGACCATGGCAACCTCGCCAAAGGGCGTTGCCAGTGCAGTTGCCACAACTTGATCGCCCTCTAGAGCGACGACACCTTGGCTTATCCCCGCAACAAACGCCCAATCTTCTATCCGATGCGGCCAGCCCGCATCTTGGGACATCAGCAGCGCGCCTTTTAGATGCGACGCATCCATCGCGGTAAATTTCATTGTCATATCCATATCAAGCTCGGTTTGTCCTTGGACCTTAGAGTAGCTGAGTGATGGAGCCACATCCTGTGGCAGTTGAATAGAATAACGAAATCTTTGACCGAGCCACAAGGACATGGCGGCAGAATATGCCACCACCTAGCGACAGGCTGTGTAGGGGGCTGGATGATTGACTGGGAGCAGAAAAAACTCTGTGCTGTTGAAACCGAGTCAAACGGTGTTTTCTGCCTTTAAGCCGCTCAGATCAGGTGTCCATATAGAGATAGCTAAGGTTAAGTTTAAGTAAGTTCGGTTAAATTGACCGGACACAAGACTAGTCCATGAGGAAATTGAGATGACTGTTTTCCGCCCTAAATTCATAACATTTGACTGTTACGGTACGTTAACCCACTTCGATATGGCGGGGGCCGCCC
>CAJXTP010000212.1 GCA_913061335.1 uncultured Loktanella sp. | reverse complement strand
GCCCCTGACCGTTTCACGCGGGTCTGCTTGGCATTACATAAGATGTAACTCAGCAAGGGGACCTCTTATGCTCAAACAGATCAAAGGCCTGCACCACGTCACATCATTGGCCAGCAGCGCATCCGTCAATAATGCTTTCTTCACTCATGTCCTTGGCCTACGCCGCGTGAAAAAGACGGTGAACTTTGACTCGCCTGACGTTTACCACCTTTATTACGGCGACGAGATTGGCACCCCTGGCAGTGTGATGACCTATTTCCCATTCCAAAACGCCGCCCGTGGCAAACGCGGTGTCGGCGAGGTTGGGGTGACGTCTTTTGCCATACCAAAAGGGTCTGCGACTGCTTGGGGCGAACGGCTTGCGACGTTTGAGGTCGACAACGTGACCGCTGACGTCCGCTTTGGCCAGAACCGTATTTTGTTCGATGGTCCCGATGGTGATCGCTTTGCTTTGGTTGAAATAGATGATGACCGCACCCCGTGGACGGGGAATGGGATCGGTGCCAATATGGGCATTCGTGGATTTCAAGGCGCTGATATGCGGCTGGCTGATGGTGGGGCCACCGCCGAACTGTTACAATTCATGGGATACGAGAAAACCGACCATGCAGATAATGTGACCCGTTTCACCGTATCGGGTGGAAACGCGGCCAACATCATCGACGTTGAAACCTTGCCCGATGCGCCCCGCGCCACATCTAGCGCCGGATCGGTGCATCACATTGCCTTTGCCGTTGAAAACCGCGCCCGCCAATTAGAAGTCCGCGAGGCGTTGCTGGATACCGGATACCAAGTCACGCCTGTGATTGATCGCGACTATTTCCATGCGATTTATTTCCGCACACCGGGCGGCGTATTGTTCGAGGTGGCCACCAATGTGCCCGGGTTTGAGCGCGACGAAGACACCGCACATCTGGGCGAGGCGTTAATGCTGCCCAGCCGCCATGAACATTTGCGCAAAACGCTTGAACGCCAACTCGAACGCTTGCCCTAAAACGGTGCCTTGGCGGTGATGCGCGTGCCTTGGCCGCCATCGGGATGGCGAAACTGGAACGTTTCAGAATGCAGCATAAGGCGCGGATAATCCCCTGCTGGCCCCTCCGCATAGAACGGGTCACCCAAGATCGGGTGGCCCAACGCCAGCATATGTAGACGCAATTGATGAGAGCGTCCGGTTTTGGGCATCAGCCGAACACGGGTTTCGCCCTTACCTGACCGTAGCACCTTCCAATCGGTGATCGCCTGCCTGCCGGTTTCATGGCAGATTTTCTGCTTGGGCCGGTTTTCCCAATCGACGACGATAGGCAGGTCAACGGTACCCGTCTTTTCAGTCATCTCGCCCCAGACGCGGGCCAGATAGGTTTTCTTGGTCTGACGTTTCTCAAATTGTAGGCCCAGATGCCGCTGTGCATGCGGTGTCAGCGCAAAGATCATCACGCCTGACGTGTCACGGTCCAATCGGTGGACCAATAACGCTTGCGGATAAACCGCCTGCACACGTGCAAGCAGGCAATCGGTCAAAAGCGGACCTTTGCCGGGCACAGACAGTAGACCGCTTGGCTTATTGACCAAAACAACCTGATGATCATCGTGCAGAAATTCGAGCGGCTCGGACGGTGGGTTATAGTCACTGCTCATAGACACGGTCGCCAAAAATAGCTGATCCAACGCGGACATGGGTCGCACCCAACGCAACTGCACTTTCAAAGTCACTACTCATACCCATCGATAAACCCGCCAAACCGTTACGGGCGGCGATTTTGGCAAGCAGCGCAAAGTGCAGCGATGATTCCTCGTCCGCAGGTGGAATGCACATTAAGCCGCGCACCGGCAGGTCCATCGCTTGGGCGGTTTTAATAAACGCATCGGCGTCTGCTGGCAGGCATCCGGCCTTTTGTGGCTCCATCCCAGTATTCACTTGTATATAGAGTGCGGGGCATTGCCCCATCTCTTGCGCCAAGCGCGCAATGGTCGTGGCGAGCTTCGGGCGGTCCAAGGTGTGGATAGACTGTGCCAGCTCCATGGCTTGGCGGGCTTTGTTGGTTTGCAGCGGCCCGATGAGGTGCAAATCGATCCCGTCATAGGATTCGCGAAAGGCTGGCCACTTTCCAGCCGCTTCTTGCACCTTATTTTCACCGAAAACGCGGTGCCCTTGGTCGAGAATCGCTGCGACTCGGTCATTGGGTTGCACCTTGGATACGGCCACGAGGGTCACATCATCGGTATTACGCCCTGCCTTTTCACAGGCCTTGTTCAATGCGGTGCGAATTGTCTCAAGTGACATTGTAGGGTCCTGTATTTGCTAATGCTTTTGCTTTGGCCCACGAAATAAAGGGTTATGCGGCCATTGTCATCGTACAATCGGGCAAATCTGGTGTGTGGCCTTGATGCATCATTTACGCGGAACGGGTCACGACGCAGGCCAATTGTCTTGAGTGTGCAGCCCGATCGGCGCAATTAGACACCCAATGCTAGTCAATCTGGCATTCTTGGGAATGCACAAATAAACGAGGGTTTTAAACCATGAAAACTATTCTTCTCACAACCACAGCTTTGGTAGCCTTCGCTGGCGCCGCTGCTGCAGACGGCCACACATCCATCACGTTCGGTGGCGAAGCTTCTGCTGAGTACAACTCCGAAACTGGTTACTCTACAGCTGCTGAGATGACAGCATCTATGTCCGCTGCTTTGGACAACGGTCTGACTGCTGCTGCTTCGATCACTTTTGAATCAAAAGACGGCAATGACAAAGTGTCTGCAACTAACGGCTCCATCTCTTTGTCTTCCGACACTGCAAGCCTGACATTCGGCACAGGCCTTGAAGGCGCTGTATTCACAGCAGTTGGCGACGATTACGCAATCGGCACTGGCGATGAAGTAGCTTATCCTGACGGCGAATTTGACGGTATCGTTGGTGCTGTAACTATGGGCGCCACAACCTTGACAGTGTCCATGCCAATCGATGAAACCGATGTGGATAGCGGCGACCTTGAAGTTGGTATCACAACTACTGCTGGCGGCTGGGCTCTTGGTCTCGGCATGACTGGCGAAGGCGACTATGCTGCAATTGCTGAAGGTACTGTTGGCGGCGCTACGCTTAACTTCGGTTTCGCAAGCAACGACGAGTGGGATGCTGGCGTTGAGTACGCATTCGGTGCAGTTACTGCTTCTGCTTCAACAGACGAAGCTGAAGCTTGGACTGTTGGCCTTGCATACGACGGCGGCGACTACAACGCTGGTGTTGAGTACAACGCTGACGAATCTTGGGAAATCACTGCTGGCTACGCAGCTGGTGCAGTTGCTGTAGACGCAGCGATTGATAGCGATGAAGTCCTGACACTTGGCGCAACATACGACATGGGCAATGGCCTGACTGTTGGTGCTGGCCTTGAAGGCGACGACGCATACGCGTTCGCTAACTACGATCTGGGTGGCGGTGCTTCTGCATTCGTTGACTACACAGACGCAGCTGCTGAACTCGAAGAAGTTGGCCCAAGCGAGCGCGACATCGCAGCTGGTACAACAGTTGGTGTTTCTTTCACATTCTAATGTGACCGATACCATTTAGGTTTAAGCGGCCCTTCGGGGCCGCTTTTTCCGTTTTAGGGGTTCGTTCTTTGCCAACTGCCCTCGTCTGGTCGCAAATCACTTGTGACCCAGCCCCCTGTTCGCTACATATTTTGGGACTGAAATATCCCTTGGGGGGCAAAACCTTGTCAGCATTATCACGCATCACCAAAGGCATCGCCGCAACGGCCCTATGCACTGCACTCGCTGCCTGCTCTGGCGGCGGCTTATTCGGCTTTGGTGGGAACGCCCAAGAAGATGCAACTCGTCAGGCCGCCCGCACACGTGGCGCCGAAAGCGTCGCGGTGAACCGCTATCTTTGGGCCGCGTCGATTGATGTGCTCAACTTCCTGCCAATCCAAAGCGTGGACCCGTTCACTGGCGTCATCGTCATGGGGTTCGGCACACCGCCCGGCGGTAACCGCAGCTACCGCGCGACCGTCTACATCACCGACCCTGCGCTGGATGCCCGCTCATTAAACGTGGCCTTGCAGTCCCGTAATGGTGCGGTGCCCGTTGAGACCCAACGCGCTGTTGAAGACGCGATCCTTAGCCGCGCCCGCCAAATCCGTATTGGTGACGGCGCCCTTTAGGCGCACGACCCTCGCCCGAATTGATTTTCTCGCCGGGCTATAACTGCCCGGCGTTTGCATGTGAAAGACCCTGACCAGATGTCCACTTACTCCCCATCCGAGATCGAAGCGAAATGGCAGGCTGCTTGGTCTGACGCGGAATCGTTTAAGGCCGTCCGGTCCGAAGATAAGCCAAAGTATTACGTCCTAGAGATGTTCCCGTATCCGTCGGGTCGCATCCACATGGGCCATGTGCGCAACTACACCATGGGCGACGTGATCGCGCGCTATAAGATCGCGACGGGTCATAACGTGCTGCACCCAATGGGCTGGGATGCATTCGGAATGCCCGCCGAAAACGCCGCAATGGCGTCGGGCGGTCACCCCAAGGATTGGACCTATCAAAACATCGCTGACATGAAGGCGCAGATGCAGCCGTTGGGTCTGTCGATCGACTGGTCGCGCGAATTTGCGACTTGTGATCCAGAATATTACGGCCAACAGCAGGCCCTGTTCATCGATTTTCTGGCCAAAGGCCTGATCTACCGCAAAAAGGCGGTCGTCAACTGGGATCCGATCGACATGACCGTGCTTGCCAACGAGCAGGTTATTGACGGCAAAGGCTGGCGATCTGGTGCCGAAGTCGAACGCCGCGAGCTGGTGCAATGGTTCTTTAAGATTTCCGACTATTCCGAGGAACTGCTGACCGCCATCGACAGTCTTGATAATTGGCCTGCCAAGGTCAAGCTGATGCAATCCAACTGGATTGGCAAAAGCCGTGGTTTGCAGTTCTCGTTCAGCTTGGTCGACGGGCCTGCCAGCCATGACCGCGTCGAGGTATACACCACCCGCCCAGACACCCTGATGGGCGCCTCGTTTGTTGGCATTTCGCCGGATCATCCGCTGGCAAAGGAATTGGAGCGCACCAACCCCAAGCTGGCTGCATTCTGCGCTGATTGCCGCAAAGGTGGCACCACTGCAGCCGAGGTCGAAAAGGCCGACAAAAAGGGCTATGACTCTGGCCTGACTGTGCGCCATCCGTTTGATACCAGCTGGGAACTGCCGGTTTATATC
>CAJXTP010000211.1 GCA_913061335.1 uncultured Loktanella sp. | reverse complement strand
GAGATGTGTATAAGAGACAGGGACAAAGGGCACGCGCATTAAGCGCTGTTATCCTTGAGACAAATACCAAAGGGCTCCGCATGTTTGCGGGGCCCTTATTCGTTACGGGGTGGCCTTGCCTGTCGGATTGACCGGATTATAATCAACGCATGCCTTACGAATGGACATTTACGCCTACCGAGCCCCAAATATGGGAACTTAGCCTCTGGCCCTACCGGTCATTGCTGCGCAAAGACTTTGTTTTGTTCTTCGGTGCAACCGCCGTGATCGTCGCGCTCCCGCTTATCGCTCTTTTAGGAAAAACTGCTTTGTGGGGTATTTTGCCGTTTTTCGGTTTGGTGATGCTAGGGCTGTGGGCGGCGGTAAAGGCAAGCTACAAGCGGGGCGAGATCTTAGAAGTGCTTTGCGCAACAGTCGAACAAGTCGACCTGAAAAGACACAATACGGACGGCTCGGTTCAGACTTGGGCCGCTAACAGATATTGGGCGAGCGTACATCTACATCAATTCGGCGGGCCGGTTGAAAATTATCTGACCCTACGTGGCGGTGACCGCGAGGTCGAGATCGGGGCATTTTTGGATGTAGATGAGCGCTTGGCGCTTTACGGCGTACTTAAGCAAGCTTTGCTCAGCGGATCACCAAAGATGGATTAAAACCCATCTTACGGATACCGACATGTCGTCGGATGGGTTTTAACCCTTCACAGTCGATACAGTTAGCCAAGGCGCGATTTGACCATCGGGCCGGCTTTGCTAAAGTCCATTTGACCTGTGTATTTGCCTTTCAGCACGGCCATGACTTTCCCCATGTCGCGCAGGCTACCTGCGTCAACCTCGGCGATTGCAGCGTCGACAGCCGCCTCGGCCTCAGTCGCAGTCAACTGACGCGGCAGAAAGTCTTCAATCACTTTGATCTCGGAAAGCTCTTTTGCAGCAAGCTCTAACCGTCCGCCTTCTTCATAAGCACGTGCGCTTTCTTGGCGTTGCTTTACCATCTTGCCCAAAATACCCAGAATTTCCGCTTCACTAACGCCAGCGTCTTCTTCACTTGTGCCGCGCAGTGCGATGTCACGATCTTTGATCGCAGCATTGATAAGCCGAAGCGTGGACAACCGATCCGCCTCTTTCGACTTCATCGCGTCTTTTAGTGCTGCCGTAATACGGTTGCGCATGTCCATTGGTCGTCCCATCAGTGGTCAAAACAGAAACCGGAACATAGGCGCATCAGTTCGGTCTGACAACCACCTGAAAAATGGCGAGTGCGCCCTTGTTTTACGACACATATGGGCCTTGACCCTGCCCTGCTCCGCCCATAGACCACAAACCAATTTGGCTGCATGGGGATGTATAAGATGACACAATCTGAACCGACGAAACCCACTGCCTGCTTGGCACTCGCTGACGGCACGATCTTTTACGGGCATGGCTTTGGCGCTACTGGTGAGACGTCTGCAGAGCTTTGCTTCAATACAGCCATGACAGGCTACCAAGAGATAATGACGGACCCGTCTTATGCGGGCCAAGTCGTGACGTTTACCTTTCCCCACATTGGCAACACTGGCGTTACACCAGAAGATGATGAAACGGCCGATCCAGTGGCCGCCGGCATGATCGTCAAATGGGACCCAACAGAATCGTCAAGCTGGCGCGCCACTGAGGAACTCGGCCCGTGGTTGGCAAGCCGGGGCCGCATTGGCATGGGCGGCGTAGACACGCGGCGGCTGACACGTGCAATTCGGCAACAAGGTGCCCCACATGTCGCCCTAGCACATGATCCAGACGGGAATTTTGACATTGCTGCACTTGTGCAAAAGGCCCGCGACTTTGGTGGTTTAATCGGTCTTGATCTGGCCAAAGATGTAACCTGCGCGCAATCCTACCATTGGAACGAAATGCGGTGGGCGTGGCCCGAAGGCTATGCTACCCAAACCGCAGCCAAGCACAAGGTTGTGGCGATCGACTACGGCGCAAAACGTAACATCCTGCGGTGCCTTGCATCTGCTGGCTGTGACGTCACTGTTTTACCTGCATCTGCGACCGCACAAGACGTGCTCGCCCATAACCCTGACGGCGTTTTTCTGTCAAACGGTCCCGGTGATCCTGCAGCAACGGGCGCATATGCGGTCCCAATGATCAAAGACGTCTTAGCTAAAACCGACCTTCCGGTGTTCGGGATTTGTTTGGGACACCAGATGCTTGCCTTGGCGCTTGGGGCACAGACCGTCAAAATGAACCACGGCCATCACGGGGCAAACCATCCTGTGAAAGACAATGAGACTGGCAAAGTCGAAATCACTTCGATGAACCACGGATTTGCTGTCGACAGCCAAACCCTGCCGGATCGCGTGATTGAAACCCATGTTTCCTTGTTTGACGGGTCTAATTGCGGAATCCGCATGGCCGACCGGCCAGTTTTTGGCGTGCAATACCATCCCGAAGCAAGCCCAGGCCCCCAAGACAGCTATTACCTGTTTGAACGGTTTGCCGCAGCCATGGCCGCCCGCAGCGCCTAACGCGCATATTAACTAACAATTAACGCGACTGACCGACAATAGAACCTTGTTAACTGCAAGGCTCCAATGTTGCTGGCCCCACCACGTATTTTGCAAACAATGGTTCCGCCCCTGCGCGGGCTAGGATCGCTTGCGTCACTTTTAGTGACTAGCGACGTGCTGTCACAAGACAATGCTGTGGCCGCCGAGGCCATCGCCCAACGCCAAGGACTGCGCATTGCCGATGTACTTATGTCAAATTTTGGGATCGCGGGGCTATCTATCGCGCAGGCCTATTCAACGATGTACCAAACGCAAATGGTTAACCCTTGTGAAGAGCTTCCTGATCCAACCTTGCTCGACAAATTTGGTGCTGCAAGCGCGATACGAAGCGGGCTGTTACCTTGGCGCATAATGGGCGCAAGCACTGTTGTTTTAACCGACAAGCCCGACCAGTTCGACCGCCAGTCAAAGGCCTTGCACGACACGCTGGGCCCAGTCCGTTTCGCAATCACCATCCGCGACTATCTAGAGCGTAGCGTGCTCGCGATGCGCCATCAGTCTCTTAGCTATGCGGCCGAAACCAAAGTCCCCGAACACCAAAGCAGTCGCGGATGGAATGCCCCTCTTGCCCTGAAACGCGGGCTGGCGGTTGTAATTTTCTTGCTCGCTGGGCTCATCGCATTTCCAATAGCGACGGTCAGTATTCTGTGCGCGTTAGCGGTGATTGTGCTAATTTTGTCGACGGCACTTAAAACTGCTGCCGCATTCAAATGCCTCAGCACAAAAAACGACTATGTCCCTCCCAACGCCGTCCCCGCGCGCTTGCCAGTGATTTCCCTTCTGATACCGCTTTTCCGCGAAACAGAAATCGCGCAACATTTGTTGGCACGCATTCGTGAAATCGACTACCCGATTGAACTGTTGGACGTCTGCCTTGTGACCGAAAGCGACGATTTGACGACCCGCGATGCGCTGGGAAAAACTGTCCTGCCGACATGGATGCGACCCATCGTTGTCCCGCAAGGGACGCTGCGTACCAAGCCTCGGGCTTTGAATTTTGCGTTGGATTTTGCGCGTGGCAGTATCATTGGTGTGTACGACGCCGAAGACGCCCCCGCCCCCGACCAATTGCGTATCGTTGCAGCACATTTCGCCAATCGCGGTCCTGAAGTCGCCTGCCTACAGGGCGTTTTAGACTACCATAACGACAGTGCAAATTGGCTAACCCGCTGCTTTACAATCGAATATGCAAGTTGGTTTCGGATCGTGTTGCCGGGATTGGAAAAGCTGGGATTGGTTGTACCGCTGGGTGGGACAACGTTGTTCTTCCGGCGAGACATACTCGAGGAGTTGGGCGGCTGGGATGCCCACAACGTAACCGAGGATGCAGATTTGGGCGTACGCCTTGCGCGTGCAGGATACCGGACTGAGCTGATTCCAACTGTGACCCAAGAAGAGGCCAACGGGCGATTTTGGCCCTGGATCAAACAGCGGTCCCGCTGGCTTAAGGGCTATGCGATCACCTATGCTGTCCACATGCGAGATCCACGACAGCTTTGGGTCGATCTTGGGCCACGCAGGTTCTGGGGGGTGCAGCTTTTGTTTGCAGGCACATTGTCGCAATTTGTGCTGGCCCCAGTCCTTTGGTCGTTTTGGATCATTCCACTTGGCATTGCCCACCCGCTGTTGCAGGTATTGCCACCATATTGGTTTTGGGGTCTGGCGGGCGTATTTTTCGCAACTGAGCTGATAAACTTTGCCGTCGCGGTCATCGCACTGCGGGCCGCGAATAAAATGTGGCTCATCAAATGGGCGTTAACCTTGCAGGTATATTTCCCGTTAGCTGCCGTCGCCGCTTATAAAGGCCTGAGCGAACTCGCTTGGAAACCGTACTACTGGGACAAGACCACGCATGGCGTCCTTTTACCCGACGCGGCTACTCAACCGCATGTGCATCAAGCTTCAGACGCGTAATATAGGCTTTGGAAATGTGGTCTCGTAGGGCTGCATAAGCCGCGTCACCGTCATTCGCTGCGATGGCCTCAACGATGCGACCGTGTTCTTCCAACGTGCCTGCAATCCTGCCCTCAGCGGCAAGCGACGTGGTCGCCAAAAGCGCCATGGATCGGTGCACAAGATCAAGCTGACGCACGAGGAACCTGTTGTGTGACGCTAGGTGAATCTGCTTATGAAACCGCCGGTTTGCGCGGCTCAGCGCAGCAGTATCATTGCCCAACTTATGATCATCAGCCAACATATCACGCAGCACACCGACCTCTTCTGGGGTGGCATGGCGAGCGGCAAGTCGCGCGGCCAAACCCTCAAGTTCGCCGCGCACAACATACAGTTCAGCCAGTTGGTTATGGTCAAGCGAGGCTACAATCAACGACCGGCCATCCCGGGTCAGCAAATTCTGCGTCTCAAGCCGCTGCAACGCCTCACGGATCGGGGTGCGCGACACACCAAATCGGTCAGCCAGTTCGCTTTCGACAAGCCGATCACCGGGCGTATAGATGTGGCTATCGATTGCCTCAAGGATAAGCGCATAAGCATCTTTGTTCTGGCTGCGAGTGTCGTGCATGGTCTGGTCCTTCATAATGCGCCACCTTACCCGCACGCGGACACCAACGGCAAGCCACGCGGCACCGCCAATTGTCGCAGATCGCAAAGTACTCTTTCGCAACGGCTGCGCGCAGCCTATGTCTTAGCTCTGTCTCTTATACACATCTGACGCTGCCGACGAATAGAGAGGTGTAGA
>CAJXTP010000210.1 GCA_913061335.1 uncultured Loktanella sp. | reverse complement strand
GGTGCTGGGCCAAGCGGTGGCGGATCAGATCAAGGGTATCCTGACCTGATCCTATAATTTAGCCAGCGCAGCGTTTTGCGGCGTCTTCTTCGGCGGCGGTAAAGCCAAGCAGGCTGAATTTATCAGCCGTCTGTGTGCCGCGCCCAGACCGTGCGGTTAATGTCGTGTCAGCGCCCCGTTTCATTGCAGCCACAATTTTCGCGTCATCCTCGGGGGTGGCGGGCCAAGCCCATTCGCCCTCGGTAAACAGCTCAAACGTGGTGCCAGCGATATCCATATTGACGGTCGAGCCGGACGCAAACGGATAACCGCCTGTGAACGTCACCTGCCCCTGAGCCGAAGCACCTGGGCGGTAGAACACCATCAACAGGACTTCACTGCGGCGCACCGCGACGGTTTGCCCGTTTTTGGTGTTCACAGTTTCCTTGGGTGCCGACACAGCCCAGCATTCTTTTGGGCTATCTTCGGTGAAAACGGACCAGTCGGTGTTGGCCGCCACACGGTTACTGCTTTCTTGAGCGACGGACATGGTCCCAATGGCACAGGCCGTAACCACACAAAATGCGCGCGAAATTTTAAAAATCATACTTACAGCCTCCAAGCTGTGCTTGCCTCTGGATGTCTCGCAATGCCTTGGTGCATCTTATGGCACCTTTTCGACTAGCGGGATCTGTTTCAACTCGATAGCCATGATGGTAGCAAAAAACCGCTCGGTTGGGGAAGCCCTGATTTTCGCGCACCGCAAGACATTGCCCAACACGTAAGGACACAGTGATGACAGCCCCAGTTGATATGGTCGAAATTTGGCGCGGCGAGATGCTTGAAAGCGTCCACCGTGGTCACGGCGTTGTTTGCGACCAGAACGGCGATGTCGTTCATGCATGGGGTGACCCTGATGCGATGATCTATCCACGGTCGTCGTGCAAAATGATCCAAGCGTTGCCGTTATTGGAAAGTGGCGCAGGTGCGCATTTGACGACGGAACAGCTCGCGTTGTCATGTGCATCCCATCAAGGGGCCGCGATCCATACTGACCGTGTCGCGGCTTGGTTGAAGGATCTTGGGATGTCGGACAGCGATTTTCGCTGTGGTCCGCAGTGGCCCGCTGATCGTGACGCCAACAAAAAGTTGATCCGGGCGTACGAAGAGCCGTGTCAAATACATAACAATTGTTCAGGCAAGCATGCTGGGTTTTTGACCTTAAACAAGCATTTGGGCGGCGGGCCTGACTATGAAAAGGTCGATCATCCTGTGCAGATGGCAGGCAAAGCCGCGTTTGAGGAAACCACTGGCGAGACAAGTCCGGGTTACGGCATTGATGGCTGTTCGGCCCCGAACCATGCCTGCACTGTGACCGGATTGGCCCGTTCAATGGCCGCGTTTGCCAGCGCTGACACGGGTGGTGATTTGCGCCAGCAGTCGATGGTCAAATTGCGTGATGCAATGATGGCTTATCCAGAACTGGTTGCCGGAGAAACCCGCGCCTGCACTGAATTGATGCGCGCAACGGGCGGCAAGGTTGCGATTAAGACAGGGGCCGAGGGTGTGTTTATTGCGATCATTCCAAGCCTGAAGATGGGTGTCGCGCTAAAGATCGTCGATGGAACAACCCGTGCGTCTGAGGCTGCAATGGCTGCGATATTGGTCAAACTGGGCGTGCTTGATGCCGCTCATCCGGCCACGATTGCCCGCATGACCCCACAATTAAAAAACTGGCGCGGCACTGTGACGGGTTTTTCCCGCCCTGCTGCTGCACTGACTTAAAGGAAATTTGTGATGACATTTACACTGGCCACTTGGAACATCAACTCGGTTCGTTTGCGCGAGGATCTGGTTGCGACGCTGATGCGCGACGAGGCGCCGGATGTGCTGTGTTTGCAAGAATGCAAAAGCCCCGTTGATAAGATCCCGTTGGAGAAATTTGCCGCACTTGGCTACGTCCATATGGTTGCGCGTGGGCAAAAGGGATACAACGGTGTTGCGATTTTTTCCAAGCTGCCGATTGAGGAAGCAGGTGCGGAGGATTACGCATCGCTTGGTCATGCCCGCCATATCGCGGGTCGGTTGGCCAACGGTGTCACGATCCACAATTTCTATGTCCCCGCTGGTGGCGATGTTGCTGACCGCGAAGTGAACGAAAAGTTTGGTCAAAAGATGGATTATCTCGCCGAAATGCGCGATGCTTTTATCGCCGATAAGCCGACCAAATCCATTCTGGTTGGTGATCTAAATATCGCCCCGCTTGAGGACGATGTTTGGGACCACAAAAAGCTGCTGAAAGTTGTCAGCCACACGCCTGTCGAAGTTGCTGCCTTGGCAGAAGTCCAAGCCGCTGGTGATTGGGTTGATGTGACCCGCGCCGATATCCCTGAGGGCAAGCTGTATAGCTGGTGGTCGTACCGCGCAAAAGATTGGGATGAGGCCAACAAGGGCCGTCGTTTGGACCATGTGTGGGCCACGTCTGATATCGCCGCATCAGCCCATTCCAGCCGCGTTGTACGCCATGTTCGTGGCTGGGAAAAGCCAAGCGACCATGCGCCTGTGTTTGCGACGTTTGATTTGTAAAAACCCAAAGGACGGGAAAAATGATCACTGCCTTCGCCATTCTTTTTACGACCCTTATAGCGATTGCTGTGGGGTTCCAAATTGCGCTGGCACTTGGCGCACCTTGGGGCGAATGGGCCATGGGTGGACGTTGGCGTGGTGTCCTTCCTAAGGCACTGCGCTTTGCGGCTGTTTTCCAAGCTTTTGCGTTGCTTGGATTGGTCGCAATTGTTCTTGCGCATGCAGACGTTATCAATTGGGATATTCCCGCTTGGATGATTTGGGTCGTGGTCGCGGTAATGGCTGCGTCATCAGTAATGAACTTTGCCACACCATCGCGCAAAGAGCGCCTGCTTTGGGCACCGATAGTCACGTTGGCCTGCCTTTCAGCGTCGGCCATCGGGTTTCTTGTGTAACGGGTGCTGATTGCCTATATGGGCAACTTAGTCCCTTGAAAGGCGTCTGATATGACCTCCGCTGTTCCGATCACCCCAGATATGTTGACCATTCCACGCAAGGAAACTGGTGGTCTGCCGAATTTGGTGGGCATGTCCCGTGAAGGTATGCGCGAGGCGTTGATCGCTGTTGGAACACCTGAAAAGCAGGCTAAAATGCGTGTTGGCCAGATTTGGCAGTGGATTTACCATTGGGGCATTCGCGAATTTGATCTGATGACAAACCTGTCCAAAGATTTCCGCGCCATGCTGGCCGAGCAGTTTGTTGTGGCTGTCCCTGAGATCGTGACCCGTCAAGAATCAGCAGATGGTACGCGCAAATGGCTTGTCCGCATTGCTGGCGGTCACGAAGTCGAGGTGGTTTATATCCCTGAGACCAATCGCGGGACGCTGTGCATTTCTAGCCAAGTCGGTTGCACGTTGACCTGTTCGTTTTGCCACACAGGCACCCAGAAACTTGTTCGCAATCTGACATCTGCCGAGATTATTGGTCAGGTTTTGGTTGCCCGCGACGAGCTGAACGAATGGCCCGAACAGGGTGCCAAAAACGTCGAAGGGCGTTTGCTGTCAAACATCGTGTTGATGGGCATGGGCGAGCCGCTTTATAATTTTGAAAACGTGCGCGATGCGATGAAGATTGCGATGGACCCTGATGGTATTCAGCTGTCGCGCCGCCGCATTACGTTGTCCACATCTGGCGTTGTTCCAGAGATTGCGCGCACCGCCCAAGAGATTGGCTGCCAGTTGGCGATTTCGTTCCACGGCACCACTGATGAAATTCGTGACAAGCTGGTCCCGATCAACAAGCGCTGGCCGCTGGCTGATTTGCTGGAAGCATTGCGCGCCTATCCTAAGGTATCCAATTCTGAACGGATCACGTTTGAATATGTCATGCTTGATGGCATCAACGACAGTGACGCCGATGCCCATCGTTTGATGCGTTTGATCGAAGGTATTCCGGCCAAAATCAACCTGATCCCGTTTAACGAATGGCCCGGAGCGCCGTACAAACGGTCGTCGAACAACCGCATCCGTGCGTTTGCTGATATCGTTCATAATGCCGGTTATTCATCGCCTGTGCGCCGTCCGCGCGGTGAGGATATTATGGCCGCTTGTGGCCAGTTGAAATCCGAGACCCAGCGCGAACGCAAATCGCGCGCACAGATCGCGGCAGAAACTGGCAGCTAAGGCTTTTTCGACGTCAAACCAATAGCGCGCGCGCCTCGTCAGGAGACAGCGAAGCAGGTCGTTCGCATGTGGTTGTCAGGTCGACAAAGCGCCGGTCTTCGCCTGCGCGCAAGATCGCGGTCATCACATCAACGGCGTGAACGGCAAGGTCGATGTTACAGCGATGCTGTCGTCCCTCATCGATTGCTGTCGCCATATCGGCCAACCCTGCGCAGCGATAATTGGCCCGCCCTTCGTCGTCGTTTGCGACACCAAATGGGTGATCCCATGCGGGTAACACTCTGATTTCGCCGTCTTGTCCGCCGATTTCGACGTCGCCCCCAAAGAAGTTAGGGTCTGGCAGGAACAGCGACGCATCGGTGCCATATAGTTCCATGTGCCCATGTTTATGGGCCCAGACATCCCAGCTGGTCCCAAGCGTGACTGTTGCCCCGTTTGCGAATTCGAGCAGTGCGTGGATGTTGGTCGGTGTGTCCACCGGAACGGTTTCGCCGATCCGGTCGCCGTTGCCGATTGTCCGTGTTTTGAACGTTGTGGTCGCCAGCGACGCGACGGATTTCACAGGCCCAAGAAGCTGGATCAGATTGGTCACATAATATGGCCCAATGTCGAGGATTGGCCCCGCTCCGGGCTGGAAAAAGAAGTCAGGATTTGGATGCCATGCCTCCATTCCGCGCCCCATCACATGACAGGTTCCACCGATGATTTGACCCGTTTTACCGCTGTCGACAGCCGCCCGTGCAAGTTGGTGTGCGCCCCCGAGGAAGGTGTCGGGCGCGGACCCAACCCGCAGGTTTTTGGACGCAGCCAAATCGCGCAAATGCGTGCCTTGTTCAAGCGTCAGAACGAGCGGCTTTTCGGAATAGGCGTGCTTGCCTGCCTCAAGAATTTGCCGCGTAACGTCGTAGTGAACCGCCGGAATGGTCAGGTTCACGATCACGTCTATGTCTGGTGCAGCGAGCAAATCCGCGACGCTGTCTGCGCGCAGGTCATATTGCGCCGCCCGCGCCCGCGCCGCGTCCATATTTATGTCCGCAACCGCGACCAATTTGAGCGCCTTAAAGATCGGTGCAAATTC
>CAJXTP010000209.1 GCA_913061335.1 uncultured Loktanella sp. | reverse complement strand
GAGATGTAGAGAGGTCTCGTGGGCTCGGAGATGTGTATAAGAGACAGGTTGTTGCCTCGCCGACGACACCGCTGTCATTTAAGCGCGAAAAAGATACCGACTTTCGCGATACGGTTGTGACCCTGTTGCTTGATAATTCGGGGTCCATGCGTGGCCGTCCGATTTCTATCGCCGCAATCTGTGCCGATGTCATGGCCCGCACGCTTGAACGCTGTGCCGTAAAGGTCGAGATTTTGGGCTTTACCACCAAGGCTTGGAAAGGCGGCCAAAGCCGTGAAAAATGGCTGGCTGATGGCCGCGAGGTCACGCCTGGTCGTCTGAATGATCTGCGTCACATCATCTATAAATCTGCCGATTCCCCATGGCGCCGGACCCGCAACAACCTTGGCCTGATGATGAAAGAAGGCCTGTTGAAGGAAAACATCGACGGAGAGGCGCTTGAATGGGCGTACCGCCGCGTTGTGAACCGTCAAGAGCAGCGCAAAGTTCTGATGGTTATCTCCGATGGCGCGCCGGTTGATGACAGCACGTTATCGGTCAATCCGGCGAATTATCTGGAAAAGCACCTGCGCGATGTAATTGCCATGGTCGAGAAACGCAAAGCGGTTGAATTGGTCGCGATCGGCATTGGCCACGACGTGACGCGGTATTATGACCGCGCCGTCACGATTACCGATGTGGAACAATTGGCAGGTGCGATGACCGAACAGCTTGCCAGCCTGTTTGACGACGATCCACGCAAACGCGCCCGTGTTTTGGGTATGAAAAACGTCGGGTAGGGACCAGTTTCCAGATGTAATTGGTGCCTCCGGAAAAGTAGTTTTATCAGCAATAGCAAGGGAGCCGCGCGCAATGTTTCAGACTTTTGAAAGCAGTTCATCGGCAAAGCAAGGCCCGCCACGGCTAACTGCATTGCGTGCCGCGATGGTAAAACACGGCTTGGACGCTTTTTTCGTGCCGCGTGCAGATGCGCATCAAGGCGAATATGTCGCCCCACGCGATGCGCGTTTGGCGTGGTTAACTGGGTTTACCGGCTCGGCCGGATTCTGCATCGCGACCGCTGATGATGCCGGCGTATTTATTGACGGTCGCTACCGGGTTCAAGTCCGCGATCAGATTGCAGCGGATTTCACCCCCGTGCACTGGCCCGAAACATCTGCCGCTCAGTGGATCACAGCCAATCTGCAAACGGGTGTAAAAATCGGCTTTGATCCGTGGCTGCATAGTGTGCAGGACGTCAAAGACCTGACCGCAACTCTGGGCGACATGCAGATGTGCCCGACTGCAAACTTGATTGACGACATTTGGAACGATCAGCCAACCGCCCCGATGGCCGCATTTTTCGCGCAAGATGTCAGCCTGACAGGCGAAGACAGTGCATCCAAACGTGCTCGTATTGGCAGCGCGCTGAGCGCCGATACCGCCGTAATCACCCTGCCCGACAGCATTGCATGGCTTTTGAACATCCGTGGCGCGGATATTGAGCGAAACCCTGTCCCGCAGGCCTTTGCGGTTTTGCACAAATCCGGCGCAGTTGATCTGTTCGCTGGCCTGACCAAAGCGGATGCCATCGCAGACCACCTCGGTGCGGATGTAACGGTTCACGATATCTCAGGTTTCGCGCGTGCGATCGCCGCATCGACGGGCACCGTGCAGATCGATCCAAAATCGGCCCCTGAAGCCGTGCGCAACGCGTTGACCGCAAATATTGTGCACGCTCCCGACCCTTGTTTATTGCCCAAAGCGATCAAGACTGACGTTGAAATCGCAGGCGCTCGTGCCGCTGCTTGTCGCGACGGCGTGGCTATGGTGCGATTTTTGGCTTGGCTTGATGCGCAGGCCCCAAAGGGAAACCTAACCGAGATTGATGTCGTCAAAAAACTCGAAACATTCCGGCGCGACACCAACGCGCTGCGTGACATCAGTTTTGAGACGATTTGCGGCGCAGGTGCCCACGGCGCAATCGTGCATTACCGCGTGACCGAAGACACCAACGCACCCGTCAAAACGGGCGAACTGCTATTGGTAGACAGCGGTGGGCAATACGTCGATGGCACAACCGACATTACCCGCACGATCATCGTAGGCGACCCAACGGACGAGCACCGCATGTGTTACACCCGCGTCCTGCAAGGCATGATCGCACTGTCGCGCGCGCAGTTCCCCAAGGGTGTCGGCGGTCAGCATTTGGATGCGCTAGCGCGATTCCCGCTTTGGTCCGCGGGCATGGATTACGACCACGGCACCGGTCACGGTATTGGCAGTTACCTCAGCGTACATGAAGGCCCACAGGGGATTTCGCGGCGTTCTACCGTCCCGCTCGAAGTAGGGATGATTGTCAGCAATGAACCTGGGTATTACCGCGAAGGTGCTTTTGGCATCCGCATTGAAAATCTGATCACTGTGGTGCCTGCCCCCAAAGGGATCGACGACCGTGGTATGCTTTGCTTTGAAACCTTGACGCTTGTGCCGCTTGATCGGCGCTTGATCGACCTGTCATTGTTGTCGCAAGACGAACAGGACTGGATTGATCAGTATCATCGCGATACAGTCGCTCTTCTTGGATCGCATATCGACGCCGTCACTGCCGACTGGCTTGCGTCCGCCTGCGCCCCACTGTGACCCATAAAGGAATGACACCATGACTGATGATATCAAAATTCGCCCCGCTGGTGGGACATGGGTTGTTCGGGCTGCAGGGGCAGTGCTGGGCGAAAGCCGCAATGCGCTAGAACTGATCGAAGGAAATTATCCACCCGTCGTCTATTTCCCACGTGGTGACATCGCGATGGCATTCTTGGACCCGTCCGAGACAACATCCTCATGCCCGCATAAAGGCACCGCTAGCTATTATTCGATCATCGCCAAAAGCGGTGAGATGAAAAACGCGGCTTGGTCCTACGAGGATCCGCATGAGGCCGTCGCACAGATCAAAGATTATCTGGCGTTCTTTCCAGGCAAGGCGGCGGTCGAGCAGCTTTAAGAATGTTCTTCCCGGGCAGTTTCGGCCAGTGCGGTGTTCATCTCGCGCAACGCATCAACCTGAAACAGCGCACCCCATAACTCGGGTGGGGCCTCGTCGCTGCCAAGGCTGACCACCGGAATAAACCCGTGATTACCCTGCTCAAACATTGGCATGGCTTGCTCCAGCGTGGCATTGCCGTCGATATACACCCCTTCGCCGATCAGCTCCCAACAGGCATCTTCGGGGGCGGCGCGGTCGGCATCGATGGGGCGCATAATCGTGGCGACACGGAATGTTGCCAGCAGATAGGCTTGCGGACCAGCCGCCAAATGCACATTGCGGCGTTCCAGTTGGGTCAGGAAAAACGACCTATCCACCAATGATGACGCCAGTGCGGTCGACAATGACACGGAAACCATCACCGCCATTGCGGTCTGCCAGTCACCTGTCAATTCAAACACAATTAGGGTCGTGGAAATCGGCGCGCCCAACACGGCTGCGGCCACCGCTCCCATGCCTGCCAACGCGTAAATCGTGCCCTCGCCCGACACGTTTGGCAAGATGCTGGTGGCGATCATCCCAAACGCCAAGCCCGTCAGCGCTCCGACCATCAACGACGGTGAAAAGACGCCGCCGCCCATGCGCCCGCCAATTGTGATCGCGACCGCCACCACCTTAAGAATGGCAAACACGATCGCTTCGTGCAGGACCAACTGTCCGGTCAACGCAGCAGACGTGGTCTCGTAGCCGACGCCAATGATATGCGGCCAAAAGATAGCAAGCCCGCCCAGCATCGCGCCGGCAACCATAGGGCGCAAGTATCGCGGCAACCCCGTGGCTGCTTGCAAGCCCGTAGCCATATCTTCAGCCCAGAAAATCGCGCGCATAAGGACAACAGCGACCAACCCACAAACCAACCCAAGGATCAGGAACGCAGGCAATTCTACATAAAACGCCAGCGCATTTTGCACCGGCAGGACAAATTCGGTCACGTCACCAAATGCCAAACGGTTGATCACCGTGCCTGCCACGGATGCAATCACGATCGGCGCGAATGCGTGCACCGCGAAATGGCGCAACACGACTTCAAGCGCGAATAACGCGCCAGCTAGCGGGGCGTTAAAGCTGGCGGAAACACCGGCGGCAACAGCGCAGCCCAGCAAATCACGCCCGGTAATGCCGTTTGCACCCAACCAGCGGTTCACCAATGTCGACAAGACGGCAGCAAAATGCACGACGGGACCTTCTCGGCCTGACGACCCACCAGTGGACAGCGTGATCAGGCTGGCCACAGCCGACGCGATTCCTTGGCGCACTGTAACGCGGCCTTCGTTCAACGCGGCCCCTTCAATTACGTCACTGACCGACCGAACCCGCCCGTCATCGGTAAACCAGTGCAGGATCAGACCAACAAGCAAGCCACCACACATCGGCAGCAGTAAAATCTGATACCATGCCAAATCAGCCACGAAGCTGTGCAAATTGGCGGTATCATCAACCCCATATAGCCTACCTTGTAACCAATTGATCCCAAGCCGAAAAAACAATGCAGCAAAGCCCGCAGCGATCCCAATTGCCAGCGCGATAAACCAGAACTGCAACTGGGACGGACCACGTGATTTCATAATGGCAAATGCATCGGTACAAGCACGACGCAAATCATGCGCCCCCTGTCCAATCAATGCCCGAAACGGCCCTGACATAGCTGCCCCACCTCTGGTCTTGGCAATCGGCGCCCGTTAAGGTTCCGGCCATGAGTATTTCATCTGCAATAGATGCGTTGTCTTCCCTTCTAGGGGATCGGCTGTCGCGGTCCAAGTCTGATTTAGGCATTCATGGACGATCAGAAACCCACTTTACCGATATGCCTCCCGATGCGGTGGCCTACCCGACGTCGACCGCCGAGGTGAGCGCGGTGCTTAAGGCCTGTGCAGTCCATGATTGCCCCGTGATCCCGTGGGGCACTGGGACGTCACTAGAAGGCCACAGCCTCGCCTTGCGCGGTGGAGTCACTGTCGATCTGAGCCGGATGGATGCGGTTCTTGCGGTCAACGCATCCGACATGGACGCCGCCGTGCAACCGGGTGTCACACGCGAGGCACTGAACATACATCTGCGCGATACCGGCCTGTTTTTTCCTGTCGATCCGGGGGCTAACGCATCGCTTGGCGGCATGACGGCGACCCGCGCGTCCGGCACAACTGCCGTGCGCTATGGTACCATGCGCGACAATGTGTTGGGGCTTACGGTCGTGTTGGGTGACTGTCTCTTATACACATCTGACGCTGCCGACGAATAGAGAGG
>CAJXTP010000208.1 GCA_913061335.1 uncultured Loktanella sp. | reverse complement strand
CTATTCGTCGGCAGCGTCAGATGTGTATAAGAGACAGACCTTGTACCGCATGGCAAGCTCAACTGACCGCGTTTGCAGGACTTTGGCCCCCAAGGACGCCAGTTCCAGCATTTCCTCGAATGATATTTTATCAAGCTTGCGGGCTTTGGAGACGATCCGTGGGTCGGTGGTATAGACCCCGTCCACATCGGTGAAAATATCGCAGCGCTCCGCGTCAAACGCAGCCGCAAAGGCCACGGCTGTGGTGTCGGACCCGCCGCGCCCCAGCGTTGTGATCCGGCCTTCAGCGCTGACCCCTTGAAAGCCTGCGACAACGGCCACCCGCATGCCTTCGCCAAATTTGGCGTTGATATTGTCGGTTGGGATTTCTTCAATGCGCGCGTTTGAATGCGCAGAGGTGGTTTTCACAGGCACCTGCCAGCCTTGCCAGCTGCGCGCGGGGATTTCCATTTGTTGCAACCGCAATGCCATCAGGCCAGCCGTCACGTTTTCGCCCGATGACACAACCGCGTCGTATTCGCGTGCGTCATAAAGCGGCGAGGTTTCATTGACCCAGCCGACCATTTCGTTGGTTTTGCCCGACATTGCAGAGACGATGACGATCACGTCATAGCCTTTGGCAACCTCAAGCGACACGCGCTTGGCTGCGCGTGCGATCCGGTCAAGGTTGGCGACGGATGTACCGCCGAATTTCATTACCAATGTTGGCATGGTTTATCTCGCGTCTGATTGCGGTTTTTTCCTAGTGGGTCGGTCCCGCAACCGCAAGGTCATAAGGGGTGATCTTGGCCATCCCATGTCTCAAAACAACCAGTTTTGGCCATATTGAGGTCTGCAATCCGGTCAAACAGCCCGTTTGCCGAGTCTTCCATGCTGATATCAGCAGTGTCGCCGCCCATGTCCGTGCGCACCCATCCGGGATGGTAGATGCCCACAGCGATGCCTTCGGGGGCTAGGTCCGTGGCAAGGTTGCGGCCTAGATTAAGCGCTGCAGCTTTAGACGCGCGGTAGGCATAATTGCCGCCTGTGGCCAACGTATTTGACCCCATCTGGCTTGATATGATTGCAATCTTACCGTTTGCTGCGCGCACATTGGGCAGCAGGGTGCGGATCGTTTCAAAAACGCCCGTCACGTTGGCCGCAAACGTGTCGGCGAATAGTTTGGGGGAATACGGATCATCCAAACCCCAACCTTTATCGTGCAGCACCCCTGCGTTGCAGATCAGGTTTTGGATCGGCTTTCCTTGCAGTGTGTTTGCTAGTGCGGCAAATGACGCTGCATCGGTGACGTCTAAATCTAACAGATCATCGTCTCCGCGCGAGGTCCCAACTGCGTCTATCCCTGCAGCGTGATATTTCGCAAGCAAAGCCGCGCCGACCCCACGATTTGCACCTGTGATCAGCGTGGTCATCAGTTAACTTTCTTTGTTGGGATAAAGGGCAGGGGGACGACGGGTATGCCGTCTTCGACCAGTTTTCGCGCCTCTGCGAGGTTTGCCTCGCCGTAGATTGGTTTGTCGGGGATGATGCCGTCATGCATATCGCGGGCTTGGGTCGCGAATGACTCGCCGACATATTCCGAGTTTGCTTCGACCTCGTGGCGCAGTTTTTCCAGCGGGGTCGCGGGCGCTGTGATGCCACCCTTTTTGCCCACAGCCGGTGTCATCAAGGTTTTGCTGATTGTTGTTGATCCGCAGGACGTGCATGACAGCATGCCGACAGACATCAATTTGTCGCAGGCGTCGTTCGACGCAAACCAGCTTTCAAAGCTGTGGTCTTGGTCGCAGGTGAGGGTGAAACGGATCATTGGGTCAAAGGTAGATCATTGTGCGCGCGGTGCAACATCCAAACGCGCAGGGTCAAAGCTGGCGACGATGTGTTTCAATCCCGGTTCTTGCAGTTTTGACGCGGCCTTTTTGAGACTGACCCAGCGCCGTTTACGCTGCTTTTTCTCGGGCCACTTTTTGGCGACGTCTGTTGCGTGAATGGCGTAGACGACAACCAAAACAGGGGCAATTTCGTCATCAATTGGTTTGTCATAGACGTAGGTTCCGACCGCGTTGGGGAACACGCGCCCCGTGACGCCTGCCTCTTCAAATGCTTCAATCGCGGCCCCGTCATGGGCTGTTTGTTTGTGCGTTGGCCAACCGCGCGGCAATATCCACCGCCCCGTGTTGCGTGTTGTCACGATGCAGACCTGTAGCCTATCGCCCTTAAACCGATAGCAAAGTGCCGCGAATTGCGCCCGCACATCGGTCTTGCCTGCGCTGCGCAGTTTTAGGGGTACTGGTTTTTTCGGGGTCTTAGACATGGCATTCGACTTATGGTGGGATACATCAGGCGTATGATACATTGGTTCCATACTCGCGCTTCACATGCCACCCCTCGATTGCGGTTTATCAGATGGCTTGAACATGCGCCGCAGGGCCGCGATAGTCTGCCCATGAAATTGATCCTGTCCCTTTGCGCCTCTTTGATCGCCGCTCCAGTTCTGGCTGATCCAGTTGTTGTATTTGCTGCGGCAAGCCTGAAGGAGCCGATTGATGCGCTGGCTGCGGAATTGGGCGATGTGGTTGTGTCTTATGGTGGTAGCGGCGCATTGGCCCGACAGGTTTTGCATGGTGCGCCTGCGGATGTGGTGTTGTTGGCCAATGATGTGTGGATGCAAGAATTGCAGGCTGCGGATGTTGTGTCAGATGTCGCTGATTTTGCGTCAAACAGCTTAGTTGTTATTGGGCCTGCTGGCGCCGCGGATCTGGCGATCGCTGACTTGTCGCTAGCATTGGGCGCAGATAAATTAGCGATGGGTTTCACGCAGGCCGTGCCTGCTGGGATTTACGGGCATGCCGCGTTGGCGAGTCTGTCCATGTGGGATGATGTGGCCGCAAACGTGGTTGAAGTCGACAATGTGCGTGCGGTTTTGGCGTTGGTCGCGCGCGGCGAAGTGGCGTTTGGTATCACCTATGCCACTGACGCTGCGGTGTCTGATGCAGTGCGCGTGGTCGCCAGATTTGACGCGGGTCTACATCCACCGATCCGCTATACAGGGGGCGTGGTCAGTGGCCGGACAGAGGCGACGGCGTTTTGGGCCGCATTGCAAGGCGCGCAAGGCCAGTCGGTGTTGTCGAATGCCGGATTTTTGCGAAGCGTCGCACCATGATTTGGGCGCCTGTCATATTGTCGCTGCAGGTGTCCGCATTGGCCACGATTTGCGCGCTTCCGATTGCGATTTGGGTGGCGTTTATTTTGGCGCGCAAACGGTTTTGGGGACATGGGCTGCTGAACGGGCTGGTGCATCTGCCGCTTGTTTTGCCACCCGTTGTGACCGGGTATTTACTGCTGGTGGTCTTTGGTCGGCAGGGCGCGGTCGGGAGCCTGCTGTATGATCTGCTGGGCATCACACTTGCGTTTCGCTGGACGGGAGCGGCACTTGCGGCGGGGATTATGGGGTTCCCGTTGATGGTCCGCGCTATTCGGTTGGGGTTCGAGGCGGTTGATACCGGATTAGAGGACGCGGCCCGTACGTTGGGGGCCACAAACACGGGCGTTTTCATGCGCGTGACCTTGCCGTTGATCGCGCCCGCCATTATCGCGGGGGCTGTTTTGGGCTTTGCAAAAGCGCTGGGCGAATTTGGCGCGACGATCACATTTGTGGCCGCCATTCCAGGCCAAACCGAGACGATCCCATCGGCGATTTACGCCGCATTGCAAGTGCCAGGACAAGAGGGCGCAGTGGTCTGGTTGGTCGCTGTGTCCATCGTTTTGGCCATGGGCGCATTGATCGCGTCTGAATGGTTGGCCCGCCGGATGGTGACCCGATGATTAGCGTAAATGTGCAAAAGCAGCTTGGTGATTTCAGGCTTGATGTGGAGTTTGATGCGCCGCGCGGGGTGACGGCGATTTTTGGGCGCTCTGGGTCTGGGAAAACCACGCTGATCAATGCGATCGCGGGGCTTGTGACGCCTGACAGTGGTCGGATTAGCCTGTCGGATCGCGTTCTGTTTGACTCCAGCCGCAGCTTGCCGCCGCGCAGTCGCAAGCTGGGGCTGGTGTTTCAAGATGCGCGGTTGTTTCCGCATTTAACGGTGGCGCGAAACCTAACGTTTGGTGGTCGGCATGATCATGACCGTATCGTTGATTTGCTGGGGCTCGGGCCGCTTTTGGCGCGCAAACTGGCTGATTTGTCGGGCGGTGAAAAGCAACGGGTGGCCTTGGGGCGCGCGTTGATGAGCAATCCCGACATGCTGTTATTGGACGAGCCATTGGCCGCACTTGATGCGCCGCGCAAGGCCGAGATTTTGCCATATCTAGAACAGCTCCGCGATGATTTTGGCATGCCGGTGATCTATGTCAGCCACGCGATGTCCGAGGTCGCGAGATTGGCTAATTACTTGGTCGTGTTGGACGCCGGAAAGGTTGTCCGTGCGGGCCCGTTGGCGCAGGTATTGTCGCATCCTGCATCGGTGCCATTGCTGGGCGTGCGCGATGCGGGTGCGGTGATTACTGCCACTGTTGCGGGCTATGACGCGGATGACTATTTGACCCGCCTGACGTTTGACGGTGGGCAGATCAGCTTGCCGGGGCATGTGGGTCGCGTCGGGCAGTGGGTACGGGTGCGTATTCCTGCGCAAGACGTGATTTTGGCCAGTCAGATACCCGCACAAATATCGGCACGTAATATTTTACCTGTGACCATAACCGCGATTGAAGATGGGCGCGGGCCAGGGGTGGCCATTGGGTTGATGGCCGGGCAAACGCCGCTGCTTGCGCGGATCACCAAGGCCAGCATGCGTGATATGAAGTTAGCTGTCGGCGCGGAAATCTTTGCGATTATCAAGGCGACGGCTGTGGCCCCCGAAGATGTGGGTCGTTGATCTAGGCATGTTTGAGGTGCGCATAAAGCCGGACGGGATTAGCTGGCGTCGTGGAATGTTTTTTGCAATCCGGCAGACCAGAAATCCGTGGACTGAATTACCGCCGTAAAACGTTCCGCCGCGCTGCCGCCGCCAAAGCCTGCGTCACGTACGTATGATTGCCCCCATTGGTCGGATAGGAAGGCCGCGATTTTATCGGCCTCGGCAGCGCCTGCAAAAAATACCGATGGTGACTTGGCACGGTTGGTTTGGCGTGTCCCGATGTCGAGCGATGCGAGCCCGATGAATGGCGCTTCGCGGACCCCTGCGGATGAATTTCCGACCATGGCGGATGCGTTTTTCATCAGCTCAGAGAAATGCGCGAACCGCATGGATGGCAGCACCCGAAACCTGTCGTCGGGGAGCGCGATAATGGCCGCAAAAATATCCGCAGAGCCGGGATCATT
>CAJXTP010000207.1 GCA_913061335.1 uncultured Loktanella sp. | reverse complement strand
CAGCGTCAGATGTGTATAAGAGACAGCCCTAAGATCAGGTTAATTTGGCTGTCACGGTTCAATCGCGCCACAACGTCACCGCCTGCGGTTGGGTCAAACGTTGGTAAGTTTATCCAAACATTAAACGCGCCAGTGTGACGCGGCCAGCCACGTAGCCGAAGCAGCAATACAAACATCGCTAGCGACGATAATGAAATCAGGTAGCTCAGGCCAACTGCCGTGCGCGCTCTTTCAAGCTCTGACGCTGTCATATCGGCCGGCATCGCCAAAAGCATCAGACGGACCGGAGAATAGGGAAAGTCAATTGACCCACCGACGCGTTCACCAATCAATTGGAAAAATCGGGCGATAGTGTTGGCTTGATCCGGATCGCGAAACACGATGGAAAGAGTTGCAACCGTCGCAAACAAGGCACCAAACCGAAGCCTGTTAAATGGCGGCGCATTTCGGAATTCGACAAGGCTTGGACTACTGGCGCTATATTCAACAGTGGTAAATACAGCAGCAAAGATTGCGACAAGGGCCACAATCTGCGCGCCGTCGGACCCAATCGTCGGCAGCATTGCTGACGGCGTGACGATCATCAGCACCACAAGTGCTGCGCGGGCCAAAGCCCCTGGCAGTCGTGAAATCACTGCTACTGTACCCTCAATACGGTCGGATGCGATACAATGCCGCGTCCTTGTTCCATTATGATCCTGCGCTTGTGCGTCAGGTTGCCTCATTCTTGACATAGTTCTGCCCACTTTTAGTTCACCCTTCAAGTCTCTGAGAAATATGATGAAAAAAAGTGAGGCGCTTTTGCGACGGTGGTGGTGCGAGATTGCAACCATTTTAGCTAACGCGAAAGGCCATGCTGTGCGGTAACACAGTATGTAGTGGTTTTCGAATTGGTTAGCCCCAAGTGTCGCAAAGGTGCTGTTAACCATCAAGGTCATTTAGAGGCGCGTGGCGGTGCCTTCGGCTAGACGCTTACTGCCTCGGAGTGGGTGGACGCGCGGTTCACGCGCGCCCGTTAGGCTTAGACCCAAGGCCGACTGGTCGCAGTGGCAGCCTCAAATGTGTCAATGGACGTCACTTTTTCCATCGTCAGCCCGATATCGTCGAGGCCGTTCAACAGGCAATGCTTTTTGAACGCGTCGAGCTCGAAATGATAGGTTTCCCCACCTGCGCCAGTCACAGTCTGTGTTTCCAGATCAACTTCGATCCGTGCGTTCGCACCATTCCCAGCGTCCTCCATCAGCGCGTCGCGCTGGTCTTCGGGCAGCACGATTGGCAAGATGCCGTTCTTGAAGCAGTTGTTGTAAAAGATGTCCGCAAAGCTGGTGGAGATCACGCAGCGGATGCCAAAATCTGCAATTGCCCATGGCGCGTGTTCGCGTGACGAGCCGCAGCCAAAGTTATCGCCTGCCACGAGGATTGATGCATCGCGGTAGGCTGGTTGATTGAGAACAAAATCCGAAATTTCGGACCCGTCCAGATTATAGCGCATCTCGTCAAACAGGTTCACGCCGAGGCCAGACCGTTTGATCGTTTTCAGGAACTGCTTGGGGATGATCATATCGGTGTCGATATTGACCAAGTCCATCGGCGCCGCGATCCCGCTAAGTGAAGTGAATTTTTCCATGAGTATCGTCCTTTAATTCTTAAGCGACACGCGCTTGTGCATGCGTGATCGCGACGTGCATCGCGGACTTCGCATAGGTCACACCAAATGTAGGCAATGGCAGCAGCGGGGCAGCAATAGCCGCCCCAAATAACCCAATCAAGTTCCGCCGACGCAAAGTCATTACATCAGGTCCCGCACGTCAGTCAGGCGACCCGTAATCGCGGCAGCAGCAGCCATCGCAGGTGATACAAGGTGAGTACGTCCACCCCGACCCTGACGGCCTTCAAAGTTACGGTTCGACGTTGCTGCACATCGCTCGCCCGGTGCCAGTTGATCCGGGTTCATCGCAAGACACATCGAACAGCCTGCAAGGCGCCATTCAAAACCTGCGTCGATAAAGACTTGGGCGATGCCCTCTTCTTCAGCTTGCGCCCGGACAAGACCGGACCCGGGCACGACCATAGCACGCATGCCCTCTTTGATCTTTTTGCCCTTCAGGATTGCAGCAGCGGCGCGGAAATCTTCGATCCGACCGTTGGTGCAAGATCCGATAAACACGGTATCAATCTCGATGTCCGTCAGTTTTTGACCAACAGTCAGACCCATATAGTCGATGGACCGCTGTGCAGCGCCGACTTTCCCGCCTTCAAATGATGCCGGGTCAGGCACAACATCAGTGATCGCCAACACGTCTTCGGGTGATGTACCCCACGTTACAAGCGGCGCGATGTCTTCGCCCTTGATGGTCAAAACCTTATCGAAATCTGCGCCTTCATCAGTGAAAAGCGTCTTCCAATATGTCAGCGCTGCCTCCCATGCGGCGCCTCTGGGGGCGTGCGGGCGACCGTTGCAATAGTCGTATGTCGTCTGATCAGGGGCGATCAAACCAGCGCGTGCGCCGCCTTCAATCGCCATATTGCAGACGGTCATGCGCCCTTCCATGGACAGGCTTTCGATAACCGAACCGCAATATTCAATCACGTAACCAGTGCCGCCAGCGGTGCCGGTTAGACCAATCACAGCCATGGTCACGTCTTTGGCGGTCACACCGGGCGCAAGTTTGCCAGTGATCTCGACCTTCATGTTCTTGGATTTCTTCTGAATCAGCGTTTGCGTCGCCAAAACATGTTCAACCTCGGATGTACCAATACCGTGAGCCAGCGAGCCAAATGCACCATGTGTCGCGGTGTGGCTGTCACCACAAACAACGGTCATGCCAGGCAACGTCCAACCTTGCTCTGGGCCAACGATATGCACGACGCCCTGACGCACATCAGACACTGGGTAATAGTGCAGACCAAAATCTTTGGCATTTTTATCAAGCGCCTCAACCTGAATGCGGCTGTCTTCTGTCATGGTAGCAGCGTTGGCGCGGTCCAGCGTTGTGGGCACGTTATGATCTGGCACAGCGATAGTTTTGTCAGGTGCGCGGACCTTACGGCCCGATGTACGCAAACCTTCAAACGCCTGCGGGCTTGTCACTTCGTGGACAAGGTGGCGGTCAATATAAAGCAGGCAGGTGCCGTCATCAGCCTCATGGGCAACATGGGCATCCCAGATTTTATCATAGATCGTTTTGGGGGACATAAAGCACCCTCCTGTAAAATAGATATGGTGTGTTGGGGGACGTGGACAAGGCGCGCGCAATCAACCCCTTGCGAGAATTGTGCAAGCTGCGCCGTAAAACCGCCAAGGAAGGCGGGCACGGTCGTCCATGTCAAAAACTGGTGTCATGTCCCTTCATTTATAGATCATTGCCGCATCTCACAAGGGTGTTGCTTGATTGGGCGCACAGCCCCGTGCAACAATGAGGTAACAAAAGACGGGGCAGGCATGGCACGGCACGGACAAACGACGGCATCAGGCCAAGATACTATCCAGTTCGACCAATTCGTTGACGCCGGCCAATCGCTGCTGGACCAGGCTGAAGCATTTGTCACGACGATGTTCCGGACATGGAATTTGTATCAAGTAGCGATCGCAGTTGCGCTGTTTGCAATCGCACATTTGCTGAGGATGGTTTTTGGGCCGCGCATTCGGGCTTGGATGGCGACCCGCGAGAACTGGCCGAAATGGCGCATGCGCATACTCGCGGTCGTCCACCGACGGCTACGGGCGATTTTTTACGTTGGCCTGATCTGGATTACTGTCTGGGTCATGCGCGAAGTCACTTGGCCAAGCCGCAGTTACTTGCTGGCGATAATCGCCACGCTTGCGCTGGCTTGGTTGCTAATCGTCTTTGTCACCCGGCTGATTAAGAGCCCATTTTTGCGCAAGGTCGTCCGCTACGCCGCCTGGACATATGTGACACTGCAAGTCTTGGGATTACTAGATGCGGCGACGTCATCGCTCGATAGTGCGGGCTTCAACATTGGCGATTTTCGTCTGTCTGCACTATTGGTCATCCAAGCTAGCGTAATCATCGGTGTGCTCATCGCGTCAGCGCGCTTTGTAACCTCAACAACGACTTCACGCATTCGCGCGAACGAAGACATCAGCCCCTCAATGCAAGTCCTAATCGTCAAAGCGTTGCAGATCGGGCTTTACAGTGCCGCGTTCTTTGTCGGTGTTAAGACCATTGGGATTGATCTAACTGGCCTTGCAGTTCTGTCAGGGGCTATCGGCGTTGGCCTTGGTTTTGGTCTGCAAAAAGTTGTTTCAAACCTTGTTTCAGGTGTGATTATTCTGCTCGATAAGTCGATCAAACCCGGTGATGTTATCAGTCTAGGAAGCACGTTTGGTTGGATCAACTCATTGGGCGCACGGTATGTGTCCGTGGTCACACGAGACGGCAAAGAATATCTAATCCCGAACGAAGATCTGATCACCGGCCAAGTGGTAAACTGGTCCCACTCCAACGACTTTGTCCGGCTCGACATCAATTTCGGCACGGCCTACGGCGACAACCCCCATGATGTTCGAAAATTGGCAATTGCAGCGGCCCAAAGCGTCGACCGTGTCCTGACCAGCCGCCCAACAGTTTGCCACATCGTGGGCTTTGGCGATAGCTCGGTTGATTACATCCTGCGATTCTGGATCAGTGATCCGACAGGCGGCTTGACCAATATTCGGGGCAACGTGTTTCTGGCTCTTTGGGATAGCTTCGCGGCCAACGGCATCTCGATCCCATTCCCTCAGCGCGAGATCAAAGTCCATAAGAACGATCAGCTGCCTGACTAGGCTTGACCGCTACAAGCGAGCAAATGGGGATTCTTTTGTCGTGTGTGCAGCGCGAGTCTGTCCAATTTGTTCGATTATGCTGGCCAACAGGCTAAAGGCCGCTCAAATACCCCGATTTCCCCTCGTAAAACCGCCCCAGAGTGAGTTGAATTTCTTCGCGCAAGTTGTTAGTTTAACCTAGCTTCGCGCTGGAGCATTTGACCGGCGTAACCCAACCGGAGGACAATGAACTGTCTTTATCCACAACGGCCAATGATCAGGCCGACGTTGCAGGCGACAAAATGACCGCTAGCAATACCGCAACCAGCGATGCCATTTTGGCGGCTGTTCTGAAATCCCTTGATGAAAACAAAGCCGAAGAGGTTGTTACCATCAGCCTCAAAGGCAAATCCGAAATTGGCGACCATATGGTCATCGGTTCTGGTCGCTCATCGCGTCAAGTATCGGCCATGGCTGAAAAGCTGGTGGCGCAAATCAAAACTGATTTTGGCATTTTGTCCAAAATCGAAGGTCGCACGACTGGCGATTGGGTTCTGATCGACACCGGCGACTGTCTCTTATACACATCTCCG
>CAJXTP010000206.1 GCA_913061335.1 uncultured Loktanella sp. | reverse complement strand
ATTCGTCGGCAGCGTCAGATGTGTATAAGAGACAGTCGTATCAGCCCCCGTTGTCGCAGGCGAATACGCAAATCCGCCGCCCACAAAGGCGTCAAAAGGCAAACCCTCATCCAATGGGTCCGCAGGGGTCAATGCCAACACAGACCCATTTGAGCTTGCCGCATAAGGCGAAGTCAAAGCACGCGCATTACTGATTTGTTTGGCCTGCGCCGCGTTCGCCGCAGGGTCAGTGCCGCTCAATAGCCGCCCCGCGCGATCTATACGAATACCTGACGCTTCGGGCACCGATGGCTGGAACGGGTTGATCAGAACATTCAACGCACACAGCGCACCTTGATCTGTCGGCTTAAGAGCCTGTGGCGGGAAAAATGGCATCCGCAACGTTTCCAAACCGACGCCGCAGGGCGCTTCGTCTGACATTTGCACGGGGTCATATTGGAATGTCGTCTCAAACCCGAACTGATCCGCCAAAGTGCCTATGTCCAATGCCAGAGGCATCGCTAAACTGCCGGTTTGCGGGCCGTCAAACGCAACCTGACACACCCATGCGGATGATCCGGTTCTGGCTGGGTTCACGGGCATGCCAACCGTCTGCGGGTCTCCGTCCACCAACAGCGCGACATTAGTGCTGCCTGTCAGCAAGGTCATCACTGGCGGTGTTGCACCATCGCGATCTTTGAATTCATACTGCAAGCTACCAATTTGCGCGTTGATATCCACTGCAATCCGGTGACTTGCAAAGTTTGAATCGCTGTTTCCAGTCGCAACATTGTCTGATGTATACTGCCATAGCATGGTGTTGAGGTCGTCAAATTGATCGGCACTTTCTAACCAGACAAATGCATTGGCATAATTGGTACTTGGGGAAATTGGCGGTAATTTGGCGCGGGCTTGCACGGCAAACGCTGCCACGTCCAACTTGCTAAGATCCACAAGGGTAAACATTGCCCAACCGAATCCGGTTTCAAGAAATGTTTGGAACATCAGGGGCGCGGGCACGGTCGGCGCATCAAGCGTCAGCACATAAAGCCGCATCGGACCAGCCGCGCTAAAGGCATAAAGTCCCTCGCCCAGATCCTGCATCGGATCGGTAAAAGAACGCCCTTCACTGGTGACAGGTTCGGCCACGAAAATACCCCATACTTGGAAATGGGTCCTCCGCCACGCAAATATGGCGAAGGACGTCGATCACTACGTCAGTTAGGCCAACACAAGGTTGCCACCGATCGGCTGACCATCTGCAAGCAGCATCCAAGACACGCTCGCTGTGGTTTCCCAGAACAAATAGAGCTGAAGCGTGGAGCGCGGGTTCACCGAGTTGGGGATAGTGATAGTTGTTGGTTGCGCAGAACCACCAAGAACGGGCGCAAGATCGACGCTGTTGACACCAACTTTGAATTCACCGGCGGGTGCAGTGGCGGCCCCTGTGAAATTTGGCAGGTCAGCTGCTGGCGGCGAACCGGGCGCCCAGGTTGTCTTATCGCATTCCGCAACGACGAACCGGTTCGGACCATTGTTAACTGTCATGTAAACACCGGCTGGCGCCGCATTAAAAATATAAACGCTTGGCATGAGATTTCTCCTTGTTGGGTTTCAGTTTATTGTTTGATCGGGCGGTTAATTCATGATGACATCACCGGCGATAGGTTTGCCATTACACAGCATGAACCAGACGTTCTCTTGCGTGGATTTAGTGGCAAAATAGAGCTGCAGCGCGTCACCTTTTCCAACAGATGTTGGGATCACAATTGGTGTATTTACGATCTGGCCCGAAGACGCGGGCGTAATCGCCGCATTGTTTTCACCAATACCAAACAGGCTCGGTTCAGGAAATGCACACAGCTGTAGTGGGACCCGAAGAGTGCCGGGCAGCCAAGTACTGACCGTCGCCGCAGGAAATATTGGAAGCCTGTCCGGCCCGTTGTTGACCGTAAGATAGATTTGAGTCGCCGTTGCGTTAAAGACGTAAACGTTGCCGAGAACTATATTACCCTGTTGCATCACGATACCCATGCCATTGCGCGCGGATCGCCGAGCTCGTTGGCAACAAAAATGCCGCGCCGGTAAATATAAAAAATAAGGTGGTTTGATCCATCAGTGGCCGTCGAAAGATTCAGGCCAAGCGTAAACCCCTTATGCCCTTCAAAACTTACTGAAACCGGATAGGCAATCACGCTACTGACATTCACATATTGGTCCGCGCAGTACAGGCCCAGCATATTGATATCCGGCGTCGCCTTGACCATAGGCGGGATTTCCCCAATGAGCTGCATTTGCGTTCCATTCACTTCGACCTCAACAGATGTGATCGAAAAAGGTGTCGCATTGGCCATCTGGATGTCTGGCATACTGCGCGACTGGAACTCTGGGATGTCTTCAGGGCGCGCTGCGATCGCAACCGACCCAGTACCACCCGATGTGCTCATGCTGGTCGCGTTCAGTAAGCCTCTGGAATGGATTTCGTCAGTCATCAATGCGGCCTCAGTTTAAATCATCTGGCGCCTTGTTAGCGTTTCATAAGTATTTCATCCGTGCTCTGGCGCACATACAATTGGTTTCCTTAGGGTTGCATCCGCCACTCAAGCGTAGAGATGTGTAATTTCTAAATCTGTGAAGATGATATTATATTTTACTGGTCGCTAAGTGCCTAAATGAACCTAGATACGGCATTGCAATCTGAAACGATTGCGCAGCCGTCGGATCGCACAATTCTCGCTGACAACACAAAAACCTTATGTGCGCACTTTTAGATACGTTTCTTGAACTAGCCCAGTTGCTATCCCTTTACGTCGTGTCAGCACATTTCCAATTGGATTTGCTCACAACCGGCAAAGCAGACCTGCTCGTTAAGAGAGATTTGCTTACCAAAAAAGTTACTACTTCAGTCGATACTGGCCGCTATATGGTAGCGTTGCTCCAAGATAATAGTGATGGTAACTCCCCAAAATTCTCCGTTCAGCTATAAATTTTGACAATTACGTCACTTCAAAACCAATTTTTAGTCCGCATAAACAGGCGAAAAAACCGGCACGCCAAAGCGTACTTCAATCGCATATGATCACTTGCCAGTGTAGCATTGCAGGCCGACCAAATAACATCCTTCTGATCCGGCAAGGATGTTCCTTTGGGGTAAACCGACAAGGCCAGACGATTAGCTTGATGGATACCCAGACGACCCAAACCAAAACGACATTTCGCCGCGGCTGATCCTCAAGCAGGGCAACGTAATTTGAGTAAGACCGACGTCTAGGTAACTCGTAACGCCTTAAACTGTCGCAATTTTAGGCCAAAACCTGCTTTAATCCAATTTGACAAATCTTCTGCATCTCCACTTATGCCGCGTGTCAATGAAGAACTACACTTATCGGCGTCCATATGGTTTTGATTCTACGATAACGGTATGCGACAGTTTGCAAGTGATGGCTGTAAATCCTGAAGCGGGACTGGCCTAGAAAAATAATACCCTTGTACTTGGTCGCAGCCTTCAGAAAACAACCAATCGTATTCCGCTTGCGTCTCAACTCCTTCGGCAACTGCAGTCGCTCCAACTTGCTTCGCCAACGTTAGAATAAGCTGAATAATGGGGCCAGACTCGGGCAACTGGCTGACAAAGGATTTGTCAATCTTGATACAATTGAGTGGAAACCGAGAAATATAAGACAAATTTGAATAGCCTGTGCCAAAATCATCAATCGCAATCTTATAGCCCAGCTCCGCAATATCCTGCAGCTTTTCCGCAATTTGCCGGTGATCTCCAAAAAGTACATTCTCAGTTATTTCGAGTTCAACCTTCCGTTGCGGAAAATCTGGTGTTCTTGCAAACTCTTTCAATGCGTCTATCAACCGATTGCCTAAAAACTGGCGTGGAGATATGTTGATCGAGACTCCAATATCAACGCCATTGCGTGCCCATTCCAAAGCTTGCCTACATCCCATTTTGAGGACCAATTCGCCGAGATCTTCGATCATACCCGTTTCCTCACAGATAGGTATGAACTTATCGGGCATAATCAGCCCTTGATCCGGGTGCATCCAACGCACCAAAGCCTCAACTGAGACTGTTTTGCCGCTTCGTAAATCCACCCTTGGTTGGTAGTAAAGCACAAATTCATTTTCTTCGATCCCGCGCTTGATTTCAGTTTCGATCAGGCGCCGCTCCTTATCAATAGCACCCAGTTCATCATTAAAAAATGTCGCTTGATCTCGGCCGCCTTGCTTTGAAATATATAAGGCGATATCGGCATTCCGTAATACTGTGTCAAATTCGGTTTCTTGCGGCTCGAAAGTTGTGACTCCAATGCTAACGGTCACATTTACATGGGTTGCCGCATGGCGGATGGGCTGCCCAAATGAACGTTGCAGATCGTTGACTTTGTGAGCGAGCACTTCTGAGGATGGCACTTCATGAAGGAGAATGACAAATTCATCGCCCCCGAGCCGAGCCAGGAGGTCTTCACTTCGGATCAATTTGCGCGCCCGAGAAGCCAATTGCTTTAAGACGATATCGCCCATCTCGTGACCGAGCTCGTCATTGATTTTCTTAAACTTGTCGACGTCAAAATATAGAAGAGCACACTTACCGGACTGGGCACTCGTTAGAGTTTCAAAGTGCTGTTGGATATATGTCCGATTATAACTACCCGTTAACTGATCTCTGTCCGCGAGATACCGGGCTTTATCGCGCGCTACTTTGAGTTCACTTACATCAATTGCAGTGATGAGAACGGCAGGGTTGCCCGTGACCGCATCAGCACAACGCTTCACTGAGATATCGTACCAACGTGCACCAACACCAGTGAAAGCTCTCGCGACAAGCCGATGTTCACCATTACCTTGCACTGCCGTCATCACATTTTCGTAGTCTGCGCTATTCACAAATATGTCAGAAAATGCATGCTGAGAACTTATCGCCGCTTTCCGCGCAGCGGGGTTCATATACAAAAGATTCCCTTCGATGGAGTACAAGGTGATCATGACATCTGTGTGCAGTAATGCCTCCGCACTGCGTATGTTATCAGGTTCATTCGCGGATTGATCTACGACTTCACACTGCATTCCCATGCGTCCGTCATCAAGCCAAATTCCGCTGAAAACGACCATTACGCTGGTCGGTTTATCGTTCGGGTACAGCGTCCATTGCTCTGTAAAAAACGAGTCTTGTTCGACAAAATCAATTTGGTACTGTTTCAATCGCCGGCTCACCGCAGGAGACATGTTCTGTGTGAGGTCGCGTGAGCAAAGGTCATGTTCGTCTTTTGCTCGCCACAATGCAAATGCAGGACCGTTCGCAAAAACAATGCGTGATTTGTCGATATCGAATATCCCTGTCTCTTATACACATCTGACGCTGCCGACGAATAGAGAGGTGTAG
>CAJXTP010000205.1 GCA_913061335.1 uncultured Loktanella sp. | reverse complement strand
CGAGATGTAGAGAGGTCTCGTGGGCTCGGAGATGTGTATAAGAGACAGGATATTCACTTCGCCAATGAAGTCGGCGACATAGGCGCTGTTTGGTGCCTCGTAAATACGATCCGGGGTGTCGACTTGTTTGAGCTTGCCGTGATCCATAACGGCGACACGCGAAGCGACTGTCATGGCCTCTTCTTGATCGTGGGTCACAATTACAAAGGTCGTGCCAGTTTTTTCCTGAATATCCATCAGCTCAAACTGTGTTTCCTGACGCAGCTTTTTATCTAGTGCGGACAGCGGTTCATCTAACAGCAGCAGTTTGGGGGCCTTGGCAAGCGCGCGCGCGAGGGCCACGCGTTGACGTTGCCCGCCGGAAATTTGCTCAGGCTTGCGGTTTGCGAATTTCTCGATCTGTACAAGTCGTAGCATTTCCTGCACCCGATCTGCGATCTGATCTTTCGGCATGTTCGAGCGTTTCAGCCCAAACGCGATGTTGTCGAAGACCGTCAGATGCGGGAAAAGCGCGTATGACTGAAACATCATATTCACGCTGCGTTTGTTCGGGGGAATGGGTGAAATGTCCTGACCATCAAGTAAGATAGTGCCAGAGGTCGGCGTCTCAAACCCAGCCAGCATGCGCATCATAGTGGTTTTACCGCATCCTGATGGGCCAAGCAGGGCAAAAAATTCTTTTTCGTAAATATCAATATTGAGGTCTTCAATTGCCGTGAAGTTGCCAAATCGTTTTGTCACGTTCTTGAATTGAATAAGCGGCTTGGCGGTTGGATCGTTCCAAGGGTCTGGCGTTGTTTCGGGCATATTAATTCAGATCTCAGGTTTGCATTTTCAGTTACAAACCCCGGCCCACAGTGCAGGCCGGGGGAAGGGCGGTTAGGTGCCTGATTTGACGCGTGTCCACATTCTTGTCACGAACCGCTGCACTTTGGCGTCATAGGGCGTTGTGATGTAGAGCGTTTCAAGCGTTTTGGCGTCTGGATAGATTGCCGTATCGCCAATTACGTCTTCCTCGAGTAATGGCTGAGACGCCAAATTACCGTTAGCATAGTAGACATAGTTGGATGCCGCGGCCATGTTTTCCGCGTCCATGATGAAATCAAGGAATGCATGCGCGCCCGTTGGGTTTGGCGCATCAACTGGAATTGCCATTTGGTCGAACCACATCAATGCACCCTCGGATGGCGCATTATAGGCGATCTCTACACCGTTATCAGCCTCTGCCGCACGATCACGAGATTGCAAAATGTCGCCTGACCAACCGAAGGCTACGCAGATATCACCATTGGCTAAAGCCGAGATGTATTCGGAGCTGTTATACTTCAGAACATAAGGGCGTACGGCTGCGAGTACCGGTTCTGCCCTGGCCAAAACATCAAGGTCTTTACTGTCTGGGTCTTCGCCAAGGTATTGCAGCGCAGCCGGGACGATTTCGCCTGGCGCATCAAGGAAATACACACCGCATTCAGCCAGTTTTTCCATATTTGAGGGATCAAAGACCAGTGCAAGAGAATCAATCGGCGCGTCTTCGCCCAATACTTCAGCGACCTTGGCGACGTTCACGCCAATACCCGTTGTGCCCCACATATAGTTGATCGAATATGCGCCGTCTGGATCATAAGTATCAGTGCGTTCTTGCACGACGTTCCACAAATTACCCGTATTACTGAGCATGGAAGTATCTAGCTTTTGGAACGCGCCCGCCATGATCTGGCGCTGTAGAAATGTACCGGATGGCACAACGACATCGTAGCCCGATCCACCAGCTAGCAGCTTTGTTTCGAGCACTTCGTTACTGTCGAAAACATCATAAATAAGTTTATAGCCGGACTCTTCTTCAAACTTGGAAAGCAGATCTTCGTCGATGTAGTCTGACCAATTATAGACACGGACTTCTTCCGCCCATGCCATTTGAGCTGACATGATAACGGCAGCGAAAACGGCGCTTGATTTTGTATAGTTCATTAGCTTCTCCCATTGCGATAACGTAAGTAGTTATCTGTACTTTTGATCAAATTGCGTTTTTTTGCAATCCCTTCGTGAAAAATTGAATATGTCTCAACAGGTGGCTATGTTTCAAAACATGCCAGCAAACCTGAAGGTCAAAGCAGAATGAATAAAATTGTCGGTAAAAAACCTGAACATGAAACGATCTATGTGCAAATCAAAGAGATGGTGTTGTTTGGCGAAGTCGTTCCAGGTCAACCTCTTACAATTCATGGACTTGCGGAAAAAATAGGTGCTGGCGTTACCCCTGTAAGGGAAGCGATCCGGCGGCTGACCGCAGAAGGCGGACTAGCGACACTTGAAAATCGACGTGTTGTGGTGCCGACTATGACGATGCATTGGTTAGAGCAAATCGAGCTTGTTCGCCTAACCGTCGAGCCTGAGCTGGCGGTGATGGGAGCGGAAAAGTGCAGTTTGGGAAAGGTTTTGGAGCTGGAACGTCTGGACGCGTTGATTGACGAGGCCATTCGAAAGGGCGACATCCGTGGGTACCTTGAAGCAAATTATCGGTTTCATTTCACGATCTATGATGCTGCCGACGCACTGATTTTAAGGCGAATTACTGAATCGTTGTGGGTGCGAATTGGGCCTTCGTTACGTGTCGTATGCGGTCGGTTTGGTACAACCAACCTAACAGATCAGCATCGTGAAGCGACAAAAGGATTGCGTGATGGCGACGTTGGGAAGGTGAAGCAGGCGCTTCAAGAAGACATCCGTCAGGGTATGGAGTTTATTCGTCAGACGATCGAGAATTGATACCTTTCCATGAGTAAAACCGCGGACGAAGAATGTGATTGACTAAGCTAAATAATTTGATCAAATTAATTGGTATGGAGGGGCGTGGCGTTTTTTGTATTTTTCCCGGGAGATTATTATGACGGCAGTGACAAAAGCAGATTGGCGCAATTCGTTGTCCGAAGAGTTTGCGACATTCGCGAACGGTCGTAAGATCGATGGTGTTGAGTGTATTGTCCCCGATTTGGTTGGCACGTCGCGCGGCAAAGCGATGCCAGCGACAAAATTTGATCCCAATTCAGAAATGGCACTGCCTATCTCGTTGTTTTATCAGACGATTTCCGGTGAGTTTGTCAGCATGAAAATTGAAGATCAATGGCTTGAAAAAGATATTGTCTTGGCCCCCGACATGAATACTGCCTGCGCTATTCCGTGGGCCGATGACGTGTCGTTGCAGGTCATCTGTGACATGTTTAATCGCGATGGCACACCTTTGGGTATCGCGCCACGCTCTGTACTTAAGCGTATTATCCAAGCCTATGCAGATAAAGGTTGGCAGGCGGTTGTCGCACCTGAGTTGGAATTCTATTTGACCAAACCGAACCTTGACCCAAACGATCCAATTGAACCTCCGGTCGGACGGACCGGCCGCAAAGTGCCAAGTAGGCAGGTTTATTCAATGGCTGCAGTTGATGAATACGGTCCGGTCATTGACACAATTTACGATTACGCGGCTAGCCAAGGGCTTTCTATCGATACGCTGATCCAAGAAGGAGGGGCGGGCCAAATCGAAATCAATCTTATGCATGGTGATCCGTTGCATTTGGCTGATCAGGTGTTTTATTTTAAACGCACCATTCGCGAGGCCGCGCTGAAAAACAATGTCTTTGCGACCTTTATGGCAAAGCCAAAGCGCGACGACCCGGGCAGCGCGATGCACTTACATCAAAGTATCGTAGATATTGAAACGGGGCGTAATATCTTTTCGAATGATGACGGGACATCAACTGATCTGTTTCGGTGGTTCATTGGCGGATCGCAGCAATATCTTATGCAAATCGTGCCATTGCTTGCGCCATATGTGAACTCGTACCGAAGAATAACGGTTGAAGGCCAAAGCGCCCCCGCAAATCTCGAATGGGCAAAGGATAACCGGACGACAGGCCTGCGGGTGCCGCATTCCTGCCCCGATGCGCGCCGACTTGAGAACCGTGTTATCGGGATGGACTGCAACCCCTACATCGCGATCGCTGCATCGCTGGCCTGCGGATATCTGGGCATGATGAACGAAACCGAACCCCGCGAAGAGGCCAAAAAAGAAGTTTGGGAGGCCGATGTACCTTTGCCGGCAAGCCTACGCGATGCGCTGGAAGGATTTGAGGAAGCGACTGAAATCCGGTCAGTGATAGGCGAAGAGTTTTGCAGTCTTTTTGCGCAAATTAAGCAGGCTGAAAATCAAGAATACCAACGCGAAATCTCTCCTTGGGAGCGCCAACATCTATTGTTGAATGTTTGAATTAAAGAGGCCCCTATGACACTGCTACCTAACCACCTACCCACCGCTGAATTGCAGGCTATTGATGCAGCGCATCATCTGCATCCGTTCACCCATAGTAACGAACTTGCCGAAAAGGGCGTGCGGGTCATTACCTCCGCTAAGGGAATTTGGTTGAAAGATAGCGAAGGCGAAGAAATTCTTGACGCGATGGCAGGGCTTTGGTGTGTGAACATCGGTTATGGTCGCGATGAGCTAGCCGATGCCGCCGCCCGACAAATGCGCGAACTGCCATTTTACAACACGTTCTTTCAGACCACCCACGTACCAGTATTGATGTTGGCGCAAAAGTTGGCTGAATTGGCGCCTGGCGACTTGAACCATGTGTTCTTTGCCAATGGCGGCTCTGACGCGAATGACACCAACATTCGTTTGGTGCGCACCTATTGGGCGGAAAAGGGTCAGGCAGGGCGGGACGTGATAATTTCACGTTGGAACGCATATCATGGATCCACCATTGGCGGCGCTTCGCTTGGGGGTATGAAGGGAATGCACGGCCAAGGCAGCCTGCCCATTCCGGGGGTCGCATTTATCGACCAGCCGCATTGGTGGGCTGAGGGTGGCGACATGACCCCCGAGGAATTTGGACTTGAACGCGCGCAACAGTTGGAAGCGAAGATCAAAGAAATTAGTCCAGATAAGGTCGCGGCTTTCATCGCAGAACCGATCCAAGGTGCCGGTGGTGTGATCGTGCCGCCAGAAACCTATTGGCCTGAAATCCAACGCATCTGTAAAAAGTACGACATTCTGCTGATCGCGGACGAGGTAATTTGTGGCTTTGGCCGGACTGGGAATTGGTTTGGGTCGCAAACAGTCGGAATCGAACCTGATGTTATCACGGTCGCGAAGGGGCTTAGCTCCGGCTATATTCCGATCGGTGCGTCAATCATTTCCGACAAAGTTGCGGACGTTTTAAGAGGTACAGAATTCAGTCACGGCTATACTTATTCTGGTCATCCGGTGGCCTGTGCTGTTGCATTGGAAAACCTGCGTATTCTTGAAGAAGAAAATATCGTTGAACAGGTCAAGGACGTCACGGCCCCCTATCTGTCTCTTATACACATCTGACGCTG
>CAJXTP010000204.1 GCA_913061335.1 uncultured Loktanella sp. | reverse complement strand
AGATGTAGAGAGGTCTCGTGGGCTCGGAGATGTGTATAAGAGACAGCCCCAAACGGTGTGATCCAGCTAAGTAATGCGCCGATCAACATGGCGCTTATAACCCCGCAGGCCACGCCTTCCCATGTTTTAGGCGATAGGCCCGCCGCGATTTTGGTCCGCCCGATGCGTCGTCCAAAGAAATATTCCAGCAAGTCACCCAGCTGCACGACCATCACCAAGAACGTCACCAACAGGATCGCCCGATCACCGTATCCCGCGATGTCGAGGTTCATCAATGCGGGCACATGGCTGACGCAGTAGATCGCGATCATCAGCCCCCATTGGGTCTCGGCGACGCGGATCAGGAACCGATCTGCGTTGCCGCGCATGGCAGACACGATGGGCAGCATTAAGAACGCATAGACAGGGATGAACACGGCATAAAGCCCAGCCCATTCCATCGCCACAAAGATGTATTGCAGCGGCAGCACCACGAAGAATGCCAGCGCCAGCGACATGTGGTCGGCCTGTGCTTTGGTGGTTAAGGTGAGGAACTCGCGCAGGGCTGCAAAGGACGCAAAGGCGAACAGGATCGTGACGCCGATCTTGCCTGTCAACATCGCGATGCCGACAAACGCGACCATGGCCCACCAGCTTTGCACGCGGGTCACATAGGTCTCTAAGACGGGGTTGTTGATGTCAGGTTCTTGGCGCGAGCGCAGAACTTCGCCCAGAAATGTCAGTCCGACGAGAATGGTAAAGGCCCCGATTGTCAGCCAAAGGATATCAATTGTTGTGGATGTCATGCTCGGTCCTCTGGGCGCAAATCTGACAACGCTTTGGCAGCGCGGGCAAGGAATGCGTCTTTGCCTTCTCCGTCCGCAATGTGAACTGGCGCGCCAAATGTGACCGTGCAGATCAGCGGCAGCGGAATGACTTCGCCTTTGGGCATGATCGTGTTCAAATTGGCGACCCATGTCGGCACAAGGTCGACATCTGGCCGCGCCAATCCCATGTTATAAAGCCCCGCTTTGAACGGCAAAAGCAGATCGTCACCCATGTTGCGGTTACCTTCGGGAAAGATAATCAGCGATGCACCCTCGTCAAGCGCTTCAAGGATTTTATCCATCGGTTTGTCATCAACTTCTGGCCGTCGGTCGATCAGCACGCAGTTGAACACTTCGGGTCCGATAAAGGCACGCAGGGGGTTTTTCAGCCAGTAATCCGCAGCAGCCACAGGGCGCACGGTGCGACGCAGGGCAGGGGGCAGCACCGACCAAATCATCGGCATATCGGCGTTGGATGTGTGGTTTGAATAATATACACGCTGGCGCGGAATGGGCTCAATACCCTGCCAATCGGCCCGCACTGCGGTGATGCCCCGTGCAAATAGACGGATGCAGTGGCCAACGATGCGGGCGGCGAGGGGGCGTAAGATTTTCATAGGATGAACCTTAACGAGGTCGCGCGGATATGAAAGGTCGTAGGATGGGTTTTAACCCATCCCAGCTAAGTTTACGGGCCTTATTTGGAGTCGCTGTCGGTTACATAGTCCGACAGTAGTTTCTCGTTGCGCGCCTCTTCAAGGCGTTGAACGCGGTCGACGGACAGGCGGTCGTCAAAGCGGTATTTGACAAAATTCACCAAAGCGAGCGTCAGCAAAAGAATTGAAATCCCCCAAAACCCTTTGGTCGAAAGCGGCACGTCCGTGGATAAATAAAGCGAAAGCCCCAGCATACCGTAGGCGACCAAAACGGCGGCCCCATTAAAGAACATAATTAGCGCGTTGTCTGATTTAGTTGAGTGCATGGTATTTCTCCAAATTTATGAATTGTTGGCCTTAAGGCGATCAAGAACGGTTGCCGCCGTGGCGCGGGTTGCGGGACCGAAACCAGCGTCAGCCATCCGGTCGCCCAAATTGTCGTGGTTCAGGTCACCGTTGATGTCTGACAAGATTTCAGCGTGCTCAAACGGATCGTCCCGCCCGATGACGCGGGCAATCAGCTCGTCTGCGTCTTCGATACTGTTGGTCCCAGACGCGCCCATACGCGATTGGATGTCTTGTTCACGCCGCACCGCGCGGGCTTGGATAGCGCCTTGTTTGAGATCAATAATCCGACGGTGGCCTGTCTCAATACTGCTGCGCAAACGCAGAACTTTTTGATCCAGCCGCCCAAGCGTTTGGCCGCGTAGCGCCAGCTCATTTTCCATCTGGGCGAGGGCCGTTGCGGCCTCTGTTGCCATGCCGTCATTGCCTGCCGTGATCGCAGCTTGCGCCCGTTTGGTCAGATCGGTGACCCGATTTTCAAGCGACTGGCGCTGCTGATCTTCTGACCGTTGGCGTTGAATTAGGCTTGCAAGTGTGGCCTTGCCTGCCTTCAAGTTTGTCTCTGCCTCACGAATTTTCTGATCGATCAATTCGATAGCAAAGGCGTCGCGGACGCGATCTTCTGCGCGTGCATTTGCCCCGGTAATCAGGGTGCTAAGTGTCTTGAACATCTGCATCTCCATTTGTGAACGTTGTTCATGAATGAGGATGTAGAGAATGATTCCCGAGCGGTCAAGTAAAATAATGAACATCGTTCACATATTTTACTTAGGTCCGATAATTTGATTAAGGATAAGGGCGATCATGTCGTCGATATTCGCGGGCTGAACGCCTGCGCTGGCGTCGTCGAGGCCCAAAAGCACGATCCCGTGCACAGAAGAGAACAGTGCTTTCGTCAGCAACGCCCGTTGGTCTGCATCCATTTGCGGGAATGCCGCGCTTAGCGGATCATGGATGAACGTGAACAATTGCCCCATTTCGGCAAGATACCAATCGGGGGCGGCTTCGCCTTTGGGGCGTTCCAGATCAAACAGGGCGCGCCAAAGGAAATAGTTCTGCGCGGCAAATCGGTGGTAGGCTTGGCTCATCACAATAAGCTGCTGCACAGGTGTTTGATCCGCCTGCGAAAGGCTGGTTGCGACGTCCTGCCCAAGCGCCTGAAACGTGTCAGCGTTCACGGTCAACACCAAATCGTTTAGGTCGCCAAACACATTATAAATCGCGCCAACAGCGCAACCTGCATCACCTGCAAGGTCACGTGCGCGAAGTGCGCTGAGACCATCGCGCGCGATCCGCTGCGTTGCGATATCGATTAAGGACTTGCGTAAAACCTCGCGGCGCACTGCAACTTTGCCTGCCATGGTGACCCTCATTTTGAACGTAGTTCACCATAGATTGATTTGATCCACTTGGAAAGGTTGATCCCGCGTGCCAACAACGAAGAGGTGTTAGACCTTAATCGGTGCTCCGCCCGCGAAGTTGTTGACCTCGTGATAGCTGATCGGGTCCTCTTGCATTTGCAGGTGCAGCCCGTCGCCAGTGTAGGGGTGCGCCCGCGCAAGCGCCTCGTCGACATCAATACCAAGGCCCGCAGCGGTTGGGACGGGGATGTAGCCGCCTTCAACCGTCAGCGTGTTTTTCACCAGTGCAGCATGGAACGGTGTCTCAATCGTTTCAGCCATCAGGATGTTCGGGATCGATGCGGCCATTTGGATATTCGCCGCCCACTCAATGGGTCCGGCATATAGATGCGGTGCCATTTGCGCGTTAAACGTTTCGGCAATGGCTGCGATCTTCTTGCACTCCCAGATGCCGCCAGCCCGCCCAAGGGCCGGTTGCAAGATTTGCACGCCTTGCCGCAGGGCCGCCGCGAATTCGGATTTTGTGGTCAGCCTTTCACCCGTCGACACCGGAATGCGGACAGCCTGGGTGACGGCCGTCATATCGGCGTCGGGCGGTGTTGGTTCCTCGTACCACAGCGGCGAGAATGGCTCCAACGCTTGGCCCAAGCGGATAGCACCCGCCGTGCTAAATTGTCCGTGGGTGCCAAATAATAGGTCGGCGCGGTTTCCGACGGCGTCGCGGATTGTTTTGCAAAAATTCACTGAGGTGTCGATATCATGCATCGACGGCATGTGTCCGCCGCGCATTGTGTAGGGGCCCGCTGGGTCGAATTTGACCGCCGTGTAGCCCTTTTCGACCATCGCAACAGCGCTTTGCGCAGCCATGTCAGCGTCGGCCCAAAAGGCGGGCAGCGGGTGGTGCGCTTGTGGATACAGGTAGGTGTAGGCGCGAATGCGGTCGTTGATCCGTCCGCCGATCATTGCGTGCACAGGCCTGTCACGATCCTTGCCGACCATGTCCCAGCAGGCCATTTCCAGACCGGACCAAGCGCCAATGACAGTTAAATCAGGCCGCTGCGTAAAGCCCGACGAATACACCCTGCGGAACATCAGTTCGATGTTTTCAGGATTTTCGCCTGCCATATGCCGCCCAAATACGTCACGAATAACGTGGCCCATTGCGTCGGGCCCGATGCTGGACGCATAACATTCGCCCCAACCCACGACCCCGGTGTCTGACGTTACTTTGACCAAGATCCAATACCGCCCACCCCATCCGGGTGCGGGCGGGGCGGTCACGATAATGTCGAGATCTGCGAGCTTCATGGGGCGTCCTTTTGAGTATTTGGAAAAAAGCGAGGCTTAGTCGAAAGTGATCACATTTCGTTTGGCCGAACCGGTTTTCGTATCTGCAATCGCGTCGTTAATTTGATCAAGGGTCCACGTCTGGGACACCAATTCATCAAGCTTGAGCCGGCCTTGTTGGTAAAGATCGACCATCCACGGGATATCACGCGCGATCACAGCGTCGCCCATTTTGGAGCCGATCATGCCTTGACCTGCGGCTGCCATCGTCCCGGGGTCATAGGTCGCCGCGTCCCCGATATGGGGCATGCCGACCATGACGACCTTGCCGCCTGGTGCCAAATAGTTGGGGGCTTGGTTATACACAGGCACTGCGCCGACGGTCACGAAAACCGCATCTGCGCCGCGCCCAATAGCCGCGCGCGCCGCGTCCCACGGTGCGTCATCGCTGGCCAGAACCCCGTCTGTTGCGCCAAATTCGCGCGCGATTTGCAGCTTTTCTTCGGACATATCGACGGCCACGATCCGGCGTGCGCCCGCGATTCGCGCCCCTTGAATGGCGTTAAGACCAACGCCGCCCGCGCCGATCACAACGACGTCTTGGCCCGTGCGCAGCTGTGCCGCATTCACAACCGCGCCGATGCCAGTGATCACACCGCAGGCTAAAAGACTGGCCGCGTTCATGTCCATATCTGCGGGGATGCGCACAATCTGGCTTTGATCAACGACGACCTTTTCCGCGAAGGCACCGCAGTTCATGGCCTGCACAAGTGGGGCGCCATCTGAAGTTGTCAGCGGGCCATCGGCGGCCATGTCTGTCTCGCAAATCACAGGCTTTCCTGATGCGCAGGACCCACAGCTGCCGCAGGATTTTATCAATGTGACCACAACCGCATCCCCGATGGATACCCCTTTAACGCCGCTGCCCACCGATGTG
>CAJXTP010000203.1 GCA_913061335.1 uncultured Loktanella sp. | reverse complement strand
GACGACCAAGACGTGTTCTTAGAAGAATTGAATCCTGAAAATGCCACTGAATACCGTACCCAAAGCGGCTGGACCCCATTCCGCACCCGAGAAAGCATTATCCGCATCAAAGATGCGCCTGCCGTCACTGTCAAACTAAGGTGGAGCGTGAACGGCCCAATCATGCCAGCGACCCAATATGACTTGGGGACCATCACACCAGCGGGCCATGTGACAGCAATCGGCTGGACTGCGCTGTCTGACAAAGACCCATCAATGTCGGCAGGCCTTGCCATCAGCCGCGCCCACAGCGTGCAAGATGCAATCGCAGCCGCCGAAAACTACATCGCACCGTCGCAAAACCTGACGCTGGCCGACCGCAACCAAATCGCGATGAAAACCATTGGGGCTTTTCCAGCGCGCGACACCGCCCACCAAAGCCAAGGACGCCTGCCCAGCTATGGCTATTTGCCGCAAAACCGGTGGAAAGGACGTCAGCCATATGCGGACAATCCTGAATTCATCAATCCGCAGGGCGGCATTCTCGGCAACACAAATAACAAGATAACTGACCGTCCGTTCCCCAATCACGTATCGTTCGAATGGGGTGACAGCCAACGCATCAACCGCTGGCAGCGCCTGATGCAAAGCCGCGCCGTGCATACCCGCGAAAGCTTTATCGAGGCCCAGTTGGATACCGTCAGTTACACCGCCCGCTCGCTTTTGCCGCTGATCGGTGCTGATCTGTGGTTTACGGGCGCGGCGGCTGCCGATGGCACGTCAGAACGCCGCCGCCAACAAGCGCTTGAATTGCTTGCCGCGTGGAATGGCGAAATGAACGAACACCTGCCCGAACCACTGCTTTACGCGGCGTGGCTGCGCCATCTGCAAGACAGACTGATCCGTGATGAAATGGGGCCGCTAACATCCGAATTCACCCATCCCAACCCGCTTTTCATTGAACGCGTGTTTCGCAATGTAGATGGCGCATCCGTTTGGTGCGACGTGCTGCAATCAGCGCCCGTAGAAACCTGCACCGATATTGCGCGGCTGGCATTGGATGATGCATTGATCTGGATCGATGAAAACGTCGGCGGCACAGTTGCGTCCTTGCGCTGGGGCGACCTGCATCAAGCGACCCACGACCACCCCGTCCTCGGTACAGCGCCCGTCCTGAACTGGTTCGTTAACATTCGACAATCCACCAGCGGCGGCGACAACACCTTGCAACGAGGGCTCACGTCAGGCACCGGACCAAACCCGTTCCAAAACGTACACTCTGCGGGCTACCGTGGGGTTTACGACTTTGCTGATCCAGATAGCTCGGTGTTCGTTTCCGCCACAGGGCAATCCGGCCACCCCTTGTCGCGCTATTATGACAATTTGGGCGAGCTGTGGCGGCGCGGCGAATACATCCCGATGTCATTGGACCCAGGCCTCGCGCGCGCAGCAGCAGTTGGCATCACCCATTTGGTTCCCGCAGCAAATTAAAGCCGCGTAAACCGCTCTTTTTGGATAATCGTCCAGAACACGGTCAGGGTGTAACCCGTCTCCGTCAATTCTTCGTTTGTCACAATTCCTGCGTCAAACAACCAGGCGCGTTCGCGGCCTTGGGCAAATGAAAGCTCCATCACCTCTTCGCGGCGCGGGTCTTTCAGATGCTCTGACAAAGATGCCAGCAGGTCGTCCATACCATCGCCGGTGACCGCAGAAATCGCAAACAAATCGTCTTTGCGGTCTGCTTCGGTCTGGGCTGCGGCACGAGCGTCGTCATCCAACAGGTCGATCTTGTTCCAAACCTCGACCATCGGCGCGGTTTCAGACACACCAAGGGTGGTCAAAATTGTGCGGACGTCCATCGCCTGTTCTTCGGATTGCTCGTGGCTAATATCACGGACGTGCACGATCAAATCGGCGTCTAACACTTCTTCCAGCGTCGCACGGAATGACGCCACCAATTCGGTCGGCAAATCACTGATGAAACCAACGGTGTCGGACATGATAATCTCGTCGCCGGACGGCAGCATGATCTTACGCATCGTCGGGTCAAGCGTTGCAAACAGCATGTCTTTCACAAAGACTTCTGCACCTGTCAAACGGTTGAACAGCGTTGATTTGCCAGCGTTTGTATAGCCAACAAGTGCGACAATCGGGAACGGTACCTTGGCGCGGGATGCACGGTGTAGCGCGCGGGTTTTGACAACTTTTTCCATCTGCTTGCGCAGGCGGTTCAGGTGATCGTCAATCGCCCGCCTGTCGGCCTCGATCTGGGTTTCACCCGGACCACCAACAAACCCAAGACCGCCACGTTGGCGTTCCAAATGGGTCCATGCGCGCACTAGACGCGTGCGTTGATACGCGAGTGCAGCCATTTCAACCTGCAACACACCTTCGGCGGTGCGGGCACGGTCACTGAAAATCTCAAGGATCAGACCGGTACGATCAAGCAGTTTGACGTCCCATACTTTTTCCAAGTTGCGCTGCTGAACCGGCGTAACGCGACCATCGATCAAGACAAGCTCAACTTCATTGGCTTCGAATATGACGCGCAGTTCTTCGATCTTGCCTTTGCCCAGCAACATCCCAGCGTGAATTTTTGGCAGACGGACAACATCGGACCCAACAACTTGTAAGTCCGGCAATGCTGCGGCCAAAGCCACGGCCTCCTCCAGCGCGGGAACAGGGTCCCTGCGCGTGTGGTCAGTTTTAAGTTCGGGGTGAATCACCCAAGCTCGTGTCTTGAGCTTCTCTTGTTCTTGCAAACCTATTCTTCGCCTTCATAAAGGCTAATCGGCTGCGCAGGCATGATCGTGGAAATGGCGCTTTTGTAAACCAGCTGCGATTGCCCATCGCGGCGCAAAAGCACGCAAAAGCTGTCAAACCAAGTGATAACACCTTGAAGTTTCACACCATTCACTAGAAAAATTGTGACCGGTACTTTGGCTTTGCGGACATGATTTAGGAATGCATCCTGAAGATTTGCTTTATCGGCCGCCATTGCGGGACCCCTTTTTTTATTCTTGCGGTCGCGTACCGACCTCTTCTGCGTCTAATACCCCATTATGTCGTGGCATAAACCAAGTTTCCAGCCCCAAAATGGCTTGTCTAGTTTCGCCAGATTTCGGGATTAAATAGCGCGATGATTGCCAAAGTTTCCAGCCGGCCCAACACCATTGCAGCCGCCAATATAACCTTGGCCGCGTCAGGTATACCTGAAAAGGCAATTGGGCTTTCGGCGGCAACATCTGCCAGTGGGCCTGTGGTCGACAGCGCGGACACAGCCAGCACCATCGCAGTTTCAAACTGCACTCCCGTCAGCGACAATGCGATCATGACCCCTGCGATGCTGAGCGCAAACAACATGAAAAATATCCACGAAATATAAGCGCCCTGCCTGCGGATACGCCGCGCGTCGCGGCCGCCTCCACCCACGGATGACGGATGCACAAGGCGCTGCAATTCCCGTTCAGAATGTCTGTACAGCGCGTAAATGCGCAGCAGTTTGACGCCGCCCGCTGTCGTCGCAACACCGCCGCCGATCAATGCAAGTCCGACAAGCATCAATCCGGGCGTCTCGAGCCCCGACCAATCGGCGGCGCCAAGCCAGTGCCGCGATTCAAACCCTGTTGTGGTCAGGAACGACGTTACCGTGAACGCCGCCCCCCAGATCGCGCGCAGCATCTGGCCAACAGTTGACGTGCTGTCTTCACCGATTGAGCCAGCGAAATGACGCAAAAACAGCATGCTTGTCACCGCAATGATCAACGCGAGGCCCATCTTAAATTCGGGGTCAGACGCCAAGCCTTTGTCGTTTTCGCCCAGCAGTCCGGGGCTAAAGCTTAGTCGGGAAATCGCCAACAGGAAGAAGACGAAAATCAACACCTCGCCCCAGAACCCTGCGACCGCGTAATACAGTCCGCCAATTGGCGTAATGCCCGATGTGGACAACACCGACATTGCGTGGATCAAGGCGATATATGGCACCTCGCCCAAGCTGACCAAACCAATCCAAAGAACGAACGTAAGACCCACATAAATGGGCGTAAGGCGGGCCGCATAGCGGGCCAAACGGGCGGATGGGTCCGCTACTTGGGCTATTTGACTAAATGCTTGGGCCACAGCGCCTTTTCCCGCCGACGCGGTTGACCGGACCTCGAACCCACCAAGGTTCATTGGTGCAAAGATAGACACCGCCGTGATCCAAACCAACAGGCCGCCCATCCAACCAACAAGACCGCGCCAAACATGCAACGACGGGGTCAGGCGCCCTGCATTGTCATAAACGGTGGCGCCAGTGGTCGTGAAACAGGACACCATTTCGAACCATGCGTTCAGGAAACTAGTGTTGCCGACGGCCTCTTGGAATGGAATGGCGAACATCAGTGGCAACGCCGTAAATGCTGATACCAGTGCAACCAATTGACTACGTGCGACGCTGCGCGGGGCGTAACCCGCAGTGGCGAGACCAATGATCACCGTAAAAATTGAAAACAGAATGAACCCGTAAAAGAACACCCGCATGGTCGTAAAATCCGACAGAATGAACCCGTGCACCGCAGGCACGATCATCGACAGCGCGCCAAAGCCCATCAAAAGCACAAAGAACGGAAGGCGCTGCAGCCATATCATCAGAAAAAGTCGATCGAAACCTGCAAGAGACGCTCCACTTCGGGCACATCATCGGCCATCGCGAAAATGGCAATCACGTCACCCTCATTGATACGGGTATCGCCAGCAGGTTTATATGTCTTTCCGTTTTTCATCACTGAACACACGATCGTGCCCTCGGGAAAGTCGATATCCTTGATCTTTTGGCCAGAAATCGGCGAGGTGCCCAAAACCTGAGCCTCGATGACTTCTGCCTCAGCGTCACCAATCGAATAGACGCTGCGAACCCTGCCATGGCGAATATGGCGCAGGATCGAACTCACGGTCGTGGCTCGCGGGTTAATATAGGCGTCGATATCCAGTGGGCCCATCAGCGGCACCAACGTCGGATCGTTGATCAAGGTAATGGCCATTTTACAGCCCATTTCCTTGGCGCGCACAGAAGCCAGCAAGTTGGTTTTATCGTCATCAGTCACGGCTAACACCGCATCAGCAGACGTAATGTTAGCCTCTTCCAGCAGACCACTGTCCAATCCGTCGCCGTGCAGCACGATCGTACGGTCAAGCAAATCTGCGGCGCTTTCAGCAATATCGCGGTTTTTCTCAATGACTTTGACGCGCACCCGCTCGGTGCGCGCCTCTAGGGCGCGCGCCACTGCAAGGCCGACGTTACCGCCCCCAATGATCACAATCCGCTCTTGTTTGGCATGGGATTTGCCAAAAATTTCCAGTGTACGGGTCATGTCTTGGGTGTCAGTGAACAGATAGCATTCATCGCCCACGAACAGCTGATCACCCGCAGTTGGCACAAATAATGTGCCCTCACGGCGCACACCGACA
>CAJXTP010000202.1 GCA_913061335.1 uncultured Loktanella sp. | reverse complement strand
GTGTATAAGAGACAGAGTCTCACCAGGTTGACCTGAAGTGGCGGGGACCAGCCCCCTGCCCTTTCAGGCCCGGCGCTATTCGCGCGGAATCGCTATCGCGAAACGCCATTCCGATGTGAGAAAATTTGCGGCATCGGTCTTTTGACCGAGTCAGATGGGCCACCAAACCCGATCGCCAAACAAGCGAATGATGCCCTTTGATAAGTTTACAGCTGTAAACTTCGACCATTTTGGTGGTTAGTCTGTAGTGTCCTATCTTGCGTTTTGCGCAACGTTAGACACTAAATGTAAGAAAATCGTTGACTTAGAGTGGTGAATCGCCGCTTTTATCCCCAAGTGGCGCGAAAAAAGCCACATTGAGCAAATTGGGGCAACCAGATGATTCCCGCGACACCGACTATAACAGACCGACCATCAGAGTTAGCAACGGATATTTCCGAGCGGCTAAACCGCGCCATCCGCGAACATCTACTCTCTGCATTCGCGCCCGACAACACCAAATCATTGCGCCCCTTCTCCGCCCCGGAAGCTGCCGAATTGCTCGGCGTGTCCGGCCAGTTCATGCGTAAAGTCCACGGCGAAGGGACGATCCCAGAGCCAAAAGACATCCGCGCGGGCCGCCGCTATTACAGCGCCCATGAGCTGTGGGAAGCCCGCCAAATCCTTGAGAAAGCATCTCGAACAAAGGGCAGATACGTCCCTGGCCGCAAAGAAGGCGAGCGGCTGCAAATCTGGCAGTTGATGAATTTCAAAGGCGGCAGCAGCAAAAGTACATCGACCATTCACCTGGCCCATTATCTCGCGCTCCATGGCTACAGGGTGCTTGTGGTTGATTTGGACCCGCAAGGGTCGCTGACGTCTATGTGCGGCATCAACCCAGAGATCGAGTTTGACGGCCTCACCGTTTACGACGCCATCCGCTACGATGATCCAGTGCCGTTTTCTGACGTCGTCATGCCGACCTATTTTCCAGGATTGTCACTGGCGCCGTCACGCCTCCTCCTGTCGGAATTCGAGACTGAATCAGCGGTAAACTCAAATCCCGACCAGCCTTTCTTCCTGCGCATTCGTAATGCATTGGCCCAAGTCGAAGACCAGTACGACATTGTCCTTATGGACAGCCCCCCACAGCTGGGCTTCCTGACGATCTCCGGCATGGCCGCAGCGACGTCGCTCATCGTCCCACTCACGCCCTCGATGCTCGATGTGTCCTCAACGGCGCAATTCCTCGAGCTTGCCGGGGCCTATATGGGCGTCATCGAGGATGCAGGGGCCGAGCTCCAATATGATCACTTTAAGTTTTTGATCACCCGCGACGAGCCAACGGACGTGCCGTCGCAACAATTGACCTCGTTCATGCGCGCGCTCTTTATGGATCGTGTCATGGCAGCCACAGCACTCAAGAGCACCGCGATCAGCGATGCTACGATGCTCAAACAATCAATCTACGAAGTTGTCCGCTCCGAGATGACGCGGGCAACCTATGACCGCGCCAAGCATTCGATGGATGCTGTTGGCAGCGAAGTTGAAGCAATGATTCACCAAGCATGGGGGCGTAGCTGATGGCACGTAAATCACTTCAGGATTTAAGCGGAATTGCCAAAACAATTGCCAATTCCAGCCCGCAACCCAAAGATCGAACCACCAAACCCACGGCACCCGCGTTAGGCGCATTGCAAGGGTCGCTATCAGCCATCCGTGAACTTGATCCAGCCTTCATTGACGACTGGGGGCCGAAAGACCGCCTTGACGGGTTTACAGCTGTAAACTCCGAAGATGACGGTGACGGCTTTGGAACCCTCAAATCCAGTATCAAAGACGGCGGCCAACAAGTTCCCATTTTGGTCCGCAGGGCAGGGACCGAGGGCCGGTTTGAAATCATCTATGGCCGCAGAAGACTGCGCGCCTGCCGAGACCTTGGCCTGAAAGTCCGCGCCAACGTCCAAGACCTCGACGACGCCACGGCCCTTCTCGCCAAAGGCCTTGAGAATGCAGCACGTCGCAACTTGTCGTTTTACGAGAAGGCACGGTTTGCCGCCGTCATTCAAGCGGCAGGCCATAACACCAAAACCGTCCGCCAGGTTCTGAGCCTGTCTGCGTCAGGGCTTTCGCACCTGACCAAGATCACAGACAATATTCCCGATGATGTTGGCGATCAAATTGGAGCCGCTCCAAAGTCGGGCCGTCCGAAGTGGACTGCCTTGGCCGAAGCCTTCGTATCCAAGAAGGTAAATGCATCATCATCCTTCGCAATCCTGTCAAAGTTGAGTGCCGAGCTGTCGTCAGATGACCGCCTTGAGCAGCTTATGAGAGAGATTACGCGGCGTGGAGCGCGTCCAAGCGAGGGCAGGGAGGCGACACCGGTCCCGGGCGTCACAATCAAATCGGGACGCGCAACAATCGCGATGTCTATCAAACGGGCAGGGGAGAACGCAGCATTTGCTGAGTGGCTCGACCGTGAGCTCGAAGACATCATCAAGAAATCCTACCAGGAGTTTACAGCTGTAAACCCTGTGGATGACACCAGAGGCTAGAGCAACAAAGGAGGACGTAAGCAAAGAGAAACCCCCGAAACCGAAGCTTCGAGGGCTGAACGTATTTCTACGCTTCTCAGATTAGACACCTGAATCGTAGCAGTCACCGAATCGCTAAGCAATAAAAAACGCTCTTGGGCGAACGGGAAATCTTTGCCTGCAGGCAAATCATGAGAACAATTCAAGGAATGGCTCCTGCTGGAGCACGCTCGTCGCGCAAAGCGACGGGGCAGGGAGGTATTGCCCAAAACAAATGGCAACTCCTCAAGGTAATCGAAGACATCCGAGAGCCGCTTGGCTTAAAAGGCACGTCCATCTCTCTCCTCAGAGCGATGATCTCTTTCCTGCGTGTGAATCAAGTCGATGCAACACGCGACGACGGGCATATTTGCTTTGCTTCAAATGCCTCACTGGCCAAGCGCGCTCATGTCAGTATTCAAACCGTGGAGCGCCACATTGCCAAATTGGTGTCCTTAGGCTTGCTGACGCGGCGATCAAGCGGCAATGGCAAACGATGGGCTCGTCGAGACCGTCAGGGCAGCATTGTCCTTGCAACAGGCCTGTCACTCTTGCCACTCGCTGAACGTTACCCTGAGTTCGTGCGCATGGCGCAAGACCACCAGGATCATCAAAACGAGCTGGGGCGGCTCAGAGACATGTGCTCGGCGGCCCTGAGCAACCTCAAAGCGCATCTCATGCCCGCCAATTGGGACGAAGGCTTGCTCTCACAGGCACGCAACCTTTTGAGACGCCAGCCAGACAAGCAAGCTTTGAGCGATCTTCTGGATGAAATCACTGTGGAAATCTCGAAGATAAGCTCTGCAGAACCAGATGATTTGAGGGCCACTGCCCCCGAAATTGAGGGGCACAAAGAAACTTCTAAGACTCAGTATGTTAAAGAAGAAAATTCTTTTCAGATTGAAGTTGGCCAAGAGGAGATGGAGCGCGCCTACCCAAGGCTCTGCGCAGAACTCAGATTTGCTAAGAACCAAGAAGACTGCCGTCGCTTAATGGATGATCTTGCAGGATATCTCAACCTTGGGAACACTTGGTTCTCGATAAAAGACCTTGGTCCAGCGCTCAGTTTCATGATCTTAGGATATCTCTTGGAACGCACTGAGACGATCAGCAATCACCGTGGCTACGCGATCAAATTGTCCCAGGACCTTGCAAATAAGAGCCTTGATTGGCGAACCCTCTTAAAGAAACCGAGGTTGAACTAAGGATGCTAGGGTCTGCTATTTACAGGCCTCTCTTTGAGAAATGATCGATTTAGGTGTTTTTAGCACTCAAAATGAGAGTTTTGTAAAGAGTGGTTGCACGAGACTTTAACATTGGGCTATTTTAGGCGTCATGAGCACTGAAAAATCAGGAAAACTACAGAGCGTACTCACCGCTGTTCCAAATGGCTACTTGGTCGATGCCAAGTGGCTGACCCAGAACGGCATCGCCTATGAAACGTTCCGAGACTACGTCAACCGTGGCTGGCTCACCCGTGTCGCACAAGGCGTCTTTCAAAGACCAAATGGGCAAACTCGTCCCGAAGATCACATAGATTGGAAAGCGTGTCTGCTTTCAATGCAGCACATCATGAAGCGAAGCCTGCACCTTGGAGGTGTGAGCGCTTTGGCGCAGCAGGGGTACAGCCATTATCTGCCGCTTGGTCAGAATGCTCAGGTCTGGGTGTACGGCGCGGATATACCCAAATGGCTCGCCAAGCTCTCGCTCAATGGCACAGTCATAACCCGGAAACGTACACTTTTTGCGGATACGTCGCTCGGATTGACTGAAAGTTCCATCGACAATGAGGTCATCGCCCCGAACGATTGGCAACTAGTCATGTCGACACCAGAGCGTGCGATACTTGAAGCCATAGACGAACTCCCTGAGAACGAGAGTTTCCACAACCTCGATATGATCTTTGAAGGCTTGACGACGCTCCGACCACGCCTGCTGACGCAGCTCCTGAGCAGTTGCCGCAAGATCAAAACCAAGCGCCTGTTTTTTGTCTTCGCTGACAAGCACAATCACGCCTGGAACAAGCAACTTGATGCGACTGGCTTTGATCTTGGCAAAGGTGATCGCGCGTTGATCAAAGGTGGAAAAATTCACCCCAGTTATCGGATCATGGTTCCAAAAAACTTTGTTCTAAAGGAGGACACAAATGGCGCGTGAACCCTATGCCGCTCAGGTGGCTCTCTTGGTCCGAATATTGCCGCTTGTTTCGGCTGAAGAGGTGTTCGCCCTTAAAGGTGGTACCGCCATAAATCTGTTCTATCGAGACTTGCCACGGCTATCTGTCGACATCGATCTGACCTATTTGCCAATCAAGGATCGCACCGAAAGCCTTGCGGACATTAATGCCGCAATGGACCGGCTTGTTGCGTCGATTGAGAAAGGTATTGCGGGCGCGAAGGCCCGGCGTATCGAAGGTGGCGGGGGAGGGGCCACGCGGGTGGCCGCACGGCTTGGCTCTGCTGAAATTAAAATTGAAACTTCGCCTGTGACACGTGGCGTCATCCACCCACCAAAATTGATGACGGTCTCAGACGCAGTTCAGGACGAGTTCGGTTTTGCTGAAACTCAGGTCGTCTCATTTGAAGATCTATACGGTGGCAAGCTTCATGCCGCACTGGATCGCCAGCATCCTCGTGACTTGTTCGACGTCAAACTTCTCTATGAACACGAAGGCCTGACCGACGCTCTGTTTCGGACATTCCTGATCTATGTTGCCAGTTCCCCTCGGCCAGCACATGAGCTCCTGAATCCAAACTTTGCAGACCTAAAGCAATCCTACGCGCAGGAATTCCTCGGCATGACAAAAGATGCTGTCAGTCTTGATGCCCTTATCGCCGTTCGAGCGCGATTGATTGACGACATACATTCCCGTCTCGATAGTGCGTCTC
>CAJXTP010000201.1 GCA_913061335.1 uncultured Loktanella sp. | reverse complement strand
AAGCACCCTTCAACTACTGTGACAGAGAAATAATTACAGCGGCCGGATCTTCAATGCGGCGATCCGGTTTTCTGCCTTTTCCAAGACCTCAAACCGGAACCCGTGGAAAGAGAATACTTGGCCTTCGACGGGGATCATTTGGGCCTCGTGAATGACCAAACCTGCGACTGTGTTGGCCTCTTCGTCGGGCAAAGACCAGTCGTGGGCGCGGTTGAGATCGCGCAATGTCATTCCGCCTTCGACGATGAACGCGCCGTCTAATGTGGCTTCGATCTGATCAGTTTCATCTTCGTCAAATTCATCGGCAATCTCGCCGACGATTTCTTCGAGGATATCTTCGAGCGTGATCAACCCTTGCAGCCCGCCGTATTCATCAACCACCAGTGCAAAATGGGTTTTACGTCGCAGAAATTCGCGCATTTGGTCGCCGAGTGTTGTCGTCTCGGGCACAAAATAGGCATCCATCGCAACAGATAGAATGTCGAAATCCGCAAGCGCCTTAGCGTCAACTGTTCCGCCCAAAAGTAGCTTGTGCATGGCGCGCAGCAAGTCTTTAGCGTGTATCACGCCAACGATATTTTCGTGGTCGTCTTTATAGAGCGGAAGGCGGGTGTGTTGGCTTTGCAGGCATCGCGCCAGAATTTCTTGGGCAGGTAAATCGGCGTTGATAACCTCGATACCTGAGCGATGAAGCATGATTTCTTCAACTGCGCGCTCATTGAGGTCAAGCGCGCCCAAGATCCGGTCGCGGTCTTCTTTTTCGACGATTCCCTCAGAATGGCCAAGCTGCAGCGCGCCTGCGATCTCTTCGCGGACCGCAAGGATTTGGCTGTCGGGGTCAGTGCGGACGCCAAACAAAAACAAGACGCCGCGCACGAAAAACCGCACAGCAGACACGATGGGCGCGAAGATGAATACAATGATCCCGATCGGTGCGGCGACTTTTGAGGCGACTTTTTCGGGGTTTGTAATAGCGTATGTCTTTGGCAGGACTTCGGCAAAGATGAGCACCAACAGCGTCATAATCAGCGTCGCAGCTGCTACGCCGTTTTGTCCATAAACCTTTGTAAGCAACGCAGTAGCGAGCGACGTTGCCAAAATATTGACGACGTTATTGCCCAAAAGGACTGACCCGATCAGCCGCTCATTGTCGTTGGTGACCTCTAGGGCGCGCTTGGCCCCGCGCGATCCTTTGTCGGCTGCAGTGCGCAATTTTCCGCGCGACGCCGCCGTAAGTGCGGTTTCGGAACCGGAAAAAAATCCAGACAATACAAGTAGGACCAATATCGCGCCAGCGGTGACCCAAAACACACCGTCAAATAGGGAGGAATCCATCGTTCACTTTCATTAAAACTCTACTTGTTATGGGGGCTTGTCAGGGGGCGATCAAGATCAGTCGTCGGATTTACGCGCCAACGGGTGATGCTGCATCACCAGTTCGGTCAGCCGTTCGTCCAAAACATGCGTGTAAATCTCGGTAGTGGCGACGTCTGCGTGACCGAGCATGGTTTGGATCGACCGCAAATCGGCTCCGCCAGCCAACAGATGCGTGGCAAATGCGTGGCGCAACGTGTGCGGCGTGACCTTGGCGGGTGAAACGCCGCCTGCAACGGCGAATTCTTTGATCAGACCAAAGAACCGGTGCCGTGTCAGATGCCCATCTTTGCCGCGCGATGGGAACAGGAATTTGGACAGTGGTTTGCCAGCCAAGCGCCCAGTTTCTTCGGCTGTATCGCGCTCAACAAGCCAGTTTGCCATTGCCGTTTTTGCTGAGGGCGACAGCGGCACCATGCGTTCTTTGCCGCCCTTGCCGCGCACCAATAGCATAGCAGGATTACCGCGAGCGGCACTGGCGGGCAGGGTGACAAGCTCGGTCACGCGCATGCCAGTGGCATAAAGCAGTTCCATCATGCAGCCATTGCGCAATCCGTCGCGGCTGTCGTTCGCTGCATTAATCAGGCGTTCGACTTCTTCCACGGACAGGGTTTTGGGCAAGGCCTTGGACTTGCCGGGCCCTTTGATTCGGATGGCCGGATTGTCGTCGCGCCAGCCCTCTTCAAATGCAAAACGGTAGATTTGTTTGACCGCAGATAGCCTGCGCGCGCGTGTTGATGCGGCCAGTCCTTGTGCATCGCAATCAACCAGATATCCCTCAATGTGGTCTTGGGTTGCGGTGGCGAAATGCAGTTTTTTCGGTGCAAGCCAGCCGGAAAAATCGGCCAGATCACGGGCATAAGCCAGTTGTGTATTGGTCGCCGCATCCAGCTCGGCTGCCTGGGCTTCTAGGAATGCTTGGACCCAATGGGCCATGGGTTGATCGGCAGGTGTCACGGCGTGCGATCAAGGATCAGGATTTGCAGGCCTGCCTTGCGCGCTACATCTTCGAGCCCAACAAACCGCCAGAACGCAAGTGTGGCAGAGAGCGCGCCCGTGTCACCTGCCAAGCCTGCGTTGAAGGTCGTGATGGATTGCAATAATGCCTCGCCCAAGTTGCCGTTGCGCGCCAAGGCTTCGAGTTCAGGCGCAGGTTCTGCATCGGTGAAGCCCGCAAAAATTGCAAATTCGACATGCGTTTTGGGCCCGATAGGGGCACCCGCGGCAAGGGTCGTCAGGAAGCTGGGTACCGCGTTTAATGCCGTCAGTTCATAGTTGGGCGACAAGAGACCTAGGGCGAGCGCTATATCAGCAGCGCTTCCTGATAGTGAAATGTCAGCAACTGCGGGCGCATAGAGGCGGGCAAACGGCACCTCGAGTTTTACCGTTACCATCGCATCCCATGCGTTTGGCAGATATCTCGCGATTGCTTTGGCGTCTGCCGCAAGAACCGCGTCATCAAGCCGTTTGATGACCGCGACCCGATCCCAGACACCGCCCGATGCGGCGGCTTTATGGGCGAGATATGCGCCGTGCAACACGTTTTCAGATATGGCACCGCTACGGCCAAGCCGTTCAGCCGCTTCAAGCTGGCTTTTCCAGCCGGTCGTGTTGCGCAGGTCGGCATGGGCGAAGGCGTTGGGGAGGCCCGACGTCGTTAGCGGCTCACCGATCGCTTCAAGCATCCGGAACACCAGCGGGCTGATCCGGTCAGGGCGCGGCAAGGAGGCTTCGTCCTCAAAAAGGTCTGGGTCAAGGAAGCGCGAGATCAGGGCTTCTTCTTCTGGCGTTATATCCCCCAAGACACGGTGTGTGTTGAGGGTAAGCGCCGCTGCAGCCCAATCGCCGTTGCGCGCAAGGCAGAAAATGCGGGCTGGAAATGTCGGGGCCACGCCGGGTGTGGCGCGCATCACATTGCAGGCGTCATCCTCGGTGCCGGTCAGCAAAGCCACGTCAAACAGCCGTCGGAAAACATCGGGCGATATGGTGTCAACCTGCTCCAGTAATGCCAAGGCGGGATCAAGCGCGCCGATATCAAGCAGTTTGTCGACGCGGGCGAGAAAAAGGCCACCATCAGCGCTCGCGTCCAAGGGCGGTCCGGCCTCTGCTAGCAATAAGGTCATCATCAGATCATGAATGACGGGCAATGTATCAAGCCGCGCATCTTGGATAAGAGGTATCAGCGTCGCGCTGTCGCTAGCCGCCCATAGATTATGGGGCAGGCCAGTGACATCAGATGGCAATAACCCAATGGGATCGGGCGACGGTGCACCAAGTGCGGTCACAGTGATGGGCGGGACGTCGGCGTTTGTGCTGGTGGCGGGTTCAAGCAGGCGTGATGTTTGAACCGCCTGCGCACGCGGTTGTTCGACACTTTGCGAAAGCCAATCTATGGCGGAAAGCGGGTTAGCGTCTTGCGCAAATGCTGGCCCGACCAGACCCAAACCGATTACAAAAGGCAACACATGCCGCATCAGTTAATTCACCTCTAGTGTGATGGGTTGCGAGATGATTTCTGCGGGGGCCGCAAAGTCCGCAGGAAACAGCAGGGGGCCAACGTAAGCATATGCCACAAGTGCCAATCCGCTTAGGATGACCAGAAGCAGAAGGAGTTTGATCAATCGCCAAAGCATATGCGCGGTGCCCTTATAAGTGCCTGTATCGCGGTTCAAATGCCGCTTGTTGCATTGTTTATACACGGGGTTTTGTGCAAGATCACGCCATTGAGTTGCACAATTTTCAATTAAGCGGCAGATAGCCGATAAGAAATGCGCAAAAAGGGGCTTTGCACGATGGTAAATGACGCAAATGGCCTGACTTTACGCCGGACGGTCGTGCTTGTTGGTATGATGGGGTCTGGCAAAACAGCAATTGGGCGTGCGCTTGCCACCCGCTTGGATGTGCCGTTCGTCGATAGTGACGCCGCGATTGAAGAAGCCGCGACAATATCCATCGCCGAGATTTTCGCGCGTGATGGCGAAGCATTTTTCCGTGATCGTGAAGTTGAAGTAATTGATCGGTTGTTGTCTGGTCCGCCCGCGATTTTGTCGACTGGTGGTGGCGCGTTTCTGGCAGACCGGACCCGCGATTTGATTGCTGACAAAGGTGTCGCCGTGTGGCTTGATGCCGATCTTAAAACGCTGTGGGAACGGGTGCGTCACAAAGATACCCGTCCGCTGTTGCGCACAGCTGATCCGCTGGCCACGCTCACCACATTGATGCAAATTCGCACCCCGATCTATGCGCTCGCTGCAAAGCGCATTGCGATTGTGCCGTCCGCCAGCATCGAGGCGACGACCCAAGGCGTCATCGACGCCTTGGCCCAAGACCCCAGCATATTGGAGCCCACAACATGACCAACCCTGCCGCAACCGTACATGTCGATCTGCCCGGACGCGCATATGACATTCAAATCGGGCCGGATTTGTTGGCGGGCGCAGGTGCCGCGATTGCCCCGTTTGGCGGGCGTAAACATTTAGCGATTGTCACTGATGAAACTGTGGCAGGTCTGCATTTGTCGGAACTACAGGCTGGATTGACCGACGCTGGGTTTACCAGTGCTGCATTGTCATTGCCTGCTGGTGAAGCAACAAAAGGCTGGCCGCAGTTGCAGCGCACGGTGGAATGGCTGCTGGATCAAAAAGTCGAGCGTGGCGATGTTGTGATCGCCTTTGGCGGCGGTGTTGTTGGTGATTTGGTCGGATTTGCGGCTGCAATTTTGCGCCGTGGTGTCCGGTTTGTGCAGATCCCAACAACGTTGCTCGCGCAAGTCGACAGCTCTGTTGGTGGTAAAACGGGGATCAATGCGCCGCATGGCAAGAACCTGATCGGGGCGTTTCACCAGCCGTCGCTTGTTTTGGCCGATACAGGGTTGTTGGGAACGCTTGCGCCGCGCGATTTCTTGGCGGGATACGGCGAGGTCGTGAAATACGGCTTGCTGGGTGATGCCGCGTTCTTTGATTGGCTTGAAGATATGGGTCCTGCGATGGCTGCAGGCGATATGGCGGCGCGAGTGCGTGCCGTGACGCGATCACTGTCTCTTATACACATCTCCGAGCCCACGAGAC
>CAJXTP010000200.1 GCA_913061335.1 uncultured Loktanella sp. | reverse complement strand
GAGATCTGCACCTCTCTATTCGTCGGCAGCGTCAGATGTGTATAAGAGACAGGTTGTAAAAGTTGAAGAACCGCTTGTTCATGATGCGATGTCTGCGTCCGAGCGTGCCAGCCTTGAGGCAACTATTGCCGAACTTGAAGCTGCAGTGACCGACGAACGCAATGAATGGGAACCGGACGGCAGCGAAATAACTGGACCCAGCGCGTTGGCTGAAGCGTTTGCTGATCTGGGTGCCGATCCTGAAGTCGATGACGTTATCGAACACTGCGATATCGAAGAGGTCGTTGAGGACGAAACTTTATCCATCGCAGACGTGGTTACATTACATGAAGTCCTGCCAGAACCAGAGCTGACATTTCGGCATACAGCCTTGGATGATCCTGACGCAGATTACGGCGACGATTTGCTGGAATCCGATGATGACGGCAGGCCGATCCCCGACGATCTTGATGAAAGCATTGCAGCCTATCTTTCTGGTGGCACCACGATGGATGATGCTGCTTTGCGCGTTATGATCGTTGATGTTGTCCGTCAGGAATTGCAGGGCGAAATGGGTGAACGGATCACGCGCAATGTGCGTAAGTTGGTTCGCCGCGAGATTAACAACGCGCTGACGTCAAAACCCTTTACCTAAACGGACCCTGCGAGGCCAAGAAGCGCATCAATATCCATGTGGGTTTCCAGATGGTCGGCGAGCGCGTCCAACGTGTCTTCGACGCTCTGCGCATAGTTGGTCACCGGCAAGCTAACCCCAAGCCGCGCCAAGAACGCTGCCCGAAACGCGTCTGCGCTGAACAGCCCGTGCAAATAGCAGCCCATGATCTTTCCGTCGGGCGACGCTGCGCCTTCACTGCGCCCATCAAGCGTTAACCATGGGCGGCCGCAGTCCGGCCCCGATGTTTCCCCGATGTGGATTTCATAGCCAGCGACAGCGTCGCCCGTTGGTATATAGATCCCTGTCGATTGTGTGAGCCGTTTTTGCGGTGTCATCACCGTTTCGATATCGAGCAGGCCAAGCCCGTCCACGCGCGCAGGCACCCCTTCGATCCCGTCATCGTCAATAATTCGTTTGCCAAGCATCTGATACCCGCCGCAAATACCCAACACCCGCCCGCCACGTCGCACGTGGGCGGCAAGATCGATGTCCCAGCCTTGGGCGCGGAAATGTGCGAGGTCGGCAATAGTGGACTTTGATCCTGGAATCAGGATCAGATCCGCATCGCCGGGCAAAGGGCGGCCTGCTTCTATGATTTCGACGCTGACTTCGGGCGTGGCGGAAAGAGGGTCAAGATCGTCAAAGTTTGCGATCCGGTTCAGGCGTGGCACCACGATCTTGATGGGGCCACCCTTGCGGCTGGCCACGTCCATCACATCCTCGGCGGGCAGTTTCCAGGCGTCTGCGAACCACGGAATGATCCCAAGTGGAGTCCATTCTGTCGCATCTTGGATTATAGTCATACCATCTGCAAATAGGGTTGGATCACCGCGAAATTTGTTAATGCCAAAGCCGCGAATGAGGGCGCGATCATCGCTCGGTAACACAGCATGGGTGCCAACAAGCTGTGCGATCACGCCGCCACGATCGATGTCACCTATCAAGATGACCGGCACATTGGCCGCCGCCGCAAAGCCCATATTGGCGATGTCACCGGCGCGTAAGTTTACCTCTGCTGGGCTACCTGCGCCCTCAATGATAATCAGATCGTAGGCAGCTGCGAGCCGATGAAAGCTTTCCAACACAGCAGGGAGCAGTTTTTCCTTTTGCTTGCCGTAGTCGCGGGCCTTCATCGTGGCAAAGCGTTTACCATGCACAATGACTTGGGCACCGATATCTGATTCTGGTTTTAATAATACAGGGTTCATATCGACAATTGGGTCGAGACCACAGGCAAGAGCTTGTAGCGCCTGAGCGCGGCCAATCTCGCCGCCATCGGCGGTGACGGCGGCATTGTTGGACATGTTCTGTGGCTTAAAAGGGGCCACCGACATGCCACGTCGAACGCAAGCCCGCGCGATCCCCGCAACAAGCATGGATTTTCCGACATTCGAGCCGGCTCCTTGAATCATGATCGCCTTGGTCATCGCGTCCCCCTGCGTTAGTTGTTTAGGGGCGCAATGCGGACAAGGGAAGATCATGAATACACCAGCCCACCTCATTTTTGGCATCGCGGCATTTGGTAATTCGGATAAACGAGGAGTGACAGCGGCTGCTTTGACCGGTGCAATGATTCCTGACCTATCGTTATACCTACTGTCTGGGTGGGAGTTATTGGTCCAAGGGACATCGCCCACCGTCGTGTTTGGACAAATGTACTATTCAGAAAGCTGGCAATCAATCTTTCGTATCGACAACTCATTTGTTCTTTGGGGGCTTTTGTTGGTGGTCGGATTGATGGCGCGTAGTGGGGTGTTGGTCGCACTTTGTGGCGCAGCATTGATGCATTTGGCATTGGATTTCCCGCTGCATAATGACGATGCGCGGGCGCATTTTTGGCCACTGACAAATTGGAAATTTGTCAGTCCCGTCAGCTATTGGAACCCCAAATACTATGGCCACATCGTTGGTCCGATTGAGGTCGGGCTCGTCTTACTGGCAAGTGTTTACGCATGGCGCAAGTTCAAAGGGCGTGTGATGCGCGGGGGCATCACCATAGTGGCATTGCTGGAGCTCGCGCCAATAGTCATGTTTGTGCTGATGTTCGACGCATAAAAAACGCGGCCTGAACATCAGGACCGCGCTTTTTTATAAGCAGTGCCTCGCAGGGCGCAGTGTATCTTTAGTCGTTTATGCGGCGCGCGCTTCTTGCTCTGCAGCATTACGGCGTTCGCTTTCTTCGCGTGATAGAGCCACAGAGGTACGAACACCTTTGCCAACAAAATCCATCAAACCGGTTACAACGCGTTCGTTCGGGTCGATACCTGCGCAAGACAGGACTTCGCGACCATCGCGTGACCGTGCCCAGCGTGCAATCTGCTCAGGGCCGTTGCCATATTTCTTATCATCTGCAATTGCGTCGTCCAATGCAGCAAGCACAACAGCGGCGAACAATTTGCGAGCGCGGTTGCCCTGTTCGTTGTTAAAGGCTGTGCCGTCAACGAAATCTCTCATATTGCGTCCTTTTATTGCTCTTGTCATTCTGGCGTGACCCGCAATATGCAACATCCCATCCGATTCGGGGGGTCTCTTTTGGAATGGCAGTCATGCGCTGAGTGCATGGCTCCCGAAGCCCAAAAGGCATATTTAGTTACCTTGCCAGCTTTCCTCCACCAAGATATAGGTTTCAACAACGTTCTATCAACCTTTTGCCTTAATAATGACACGAAGTGAGCCATGCCAAAAATCAACGGAAATGAAATTCGTCCCGGCAATGTGCTGGAACACGAGGGTGGCCTTTGGGGTGCCGTAAAAGTGGATCACGTTAAACCCGGTAAGGGTGGCGCATTCGCACAGGTCGAAATGAAGAATTTGCGCGATGGTCGCAAACTGAATCAACGGTTCCGATCTGCTGATAAGGTTGAACGTGTCCGGTTGGATCAAAAGGACCAACAGTTCTTGTTTGAAGTCGACGATATGCTGACGTTCATGGACACTGAAACCTATGAACAGATTGCGCTGCCAGCTGATATTCTGGGTGATCGCCGCCCATTTTTGCAAGACGGTATGATCGTAAAGATCGAATATCACGGCGATGACGCGTTGAACGTGTCTGTGCCGCTCAAAGTTATCTGCAAAGTCGCGGAGACCGAGCCAGTGGTCAAAGGTCAGACTGCCGCAAATAGCTTTAAGCCTGCAACATTGGATAACGGCGTCCGCGTCATGATCCCACCGTTTGTTGGCCAAGACGAAGACATCGTGGTGAACACTGAGGTCTTTGAATATGTTGAGCGTGCATAACCAGTCTCTTTAGAAAACTGGTGCCTCCGGCGGACATATCTATGCTCGGAAAAATAGCGAGGTCAGTCTGCGAGATGCAGGCTGGCCTTTTGTGTTGTCATTGTGTCGGTCCGGTCAAATCGCAGGTAGGCGATGCCCTGATTGCCATGCACGCTGTGTAGGGTGCCTGCGGGTTTGTCGCCTGACATGATCGCGTCGCCGCTGGCTGCGTCCCCGTCGATAGACACACGCCGCAACCCTTTTTTCAGGGTCGCCTTGTGCTTCATCCGCGCGACGATTTCTTGGCCGACGAAGCAGCCCTTTTTGAAGTCGACGCCGTTGATCGCCTCAAAGTTGGCCTCGAGGATGTAAGTGTCTGGCGTCAGTTCAATGCCGGTCGCGGGGATCAGGTTTGCGACCTCAATAGCTTCCCAGTCCACGGTCGCGTCGCTGATGTCTTGGTCGCCGTAGTACCGCCAGCCCAGTGCTGCGTGGCGCGAGTCATCAAGCGCGCCGTCAGGACGTGGGCCTGTGCCGCGGGATACTGTCAGGGCAGTTTCGCTGATTTGTACGTCTGCGCGCAACCGGTACATCGACAATCGTTGAAATAGGGTTGCGGCCACGCTGCTGCCGACGTCGATCAATAGGATGTCTGGTTGGCCGATCACAAAGAAATCGGCGATGAATTTGCCTTGCGGTGTCAAGAGCGCGGCATAGACAATTCCGCCATCCGCGCGGGTCACATCGTTTGTGATCAGCCCTTGCAGGAAATCCACCCGGTCAGTGCCGGTGATCGCCAATACAGTGCGAGTGCTCATGATGTCTGTGCCTTTTCTTGGCTAAATTGTAGCGCGTGCAGGTCGGCGTAAATGCCCCCGCCAGCCAGAAGCGTGGCGTGTGTGCCCTCGTCGACGACGCGACCTTGGTCCATCACGACGATTTTGTCAGCGTTTCGAATGGTCGATAGCCTGTGCGCGATTACCAGTGTCGTCCGGCCAGTTGACAGTTTTTCGAGGGCTTTTTGCACGATGGATTCCGATTTGGTGTCAAGCGCGCTGGTCGCTTCATCGAGCAGCAAGATAGGCGTGTCACGTAAAAGCGCGCGGGCGATGGCAACACGCTGTCGTTGCCCGCCAGACAGGTTTGATCCACGTGGTCCAGCAGGGCTATCAAGCCCGACAGGCAATTGGTCCAGAAAGTCGCTGACGTGGGCTGCATCAAGCGCGGATTTTAGCTGCGCGTCCGACACGTTGGTTTGCCCAAGCAGGATGTTTTCACGCAGGGTTTCATCAAACAGCGCGGCATCTTGCGACACCACTGAAATCAGCCCGCGCAGGTCGGTGAGGCTAAGGTCATTGGATTTGATTCCGTTGATAGTGATGGCTCCACCGGTCGGATCAACAAGCCTTGTTAGCACATTAAAGACCGTGGATTTTCCTGCTCCGGATGCGCCGACAAGCGCCGTCGTCTTTCCTGCTGCGGCCGTGAAGTTTGCGCCACGCAGAACTGGCAGGTCCCCGTATGTTAACGTGACGTCCAGCAGGCTGACAGTTGGGGCCCTGCCTCTTATACACATCTCCGAGCCCAC
>CAJXTP010000199.1 GCA_913061335.1 uncultured Loktanella sp. | reverse complement strand
CCTCTCTATTCGTCGGCAGCGTCAGATGTGTATAAGAGACAGGTCGCGTTTGGATTGATGCGTCGGCCGTTGTTGTCATTGGCAGGGCCCATCGGCTCACATGCGGCAAGCCACACAAATGACATTAGCGCAAAAATATATGCAACCGCCTTGCGGGTACTGGGTAAACGGGCAAACATAGGTAAAACTCCCTCTTGGTGGCGTGACTTAATTTATGGTGCAGTCAATTGCGCCTTGTTGGTCTTCACTCGGGAACCATACTACTGTCTCAGCCACAAGGGTCCAGTTATGAATTTTATCACCAAGCCGCTCTCCGCTGGTTTGTATTTTGTCGCAACCCCGATTGGGTCCGCGCGAGATATGACGTTGCGAGGATTGGATATTTTAGCCTCTGCTGATGTTTTGGCGGCCGAAGATACGCGTACAGCTCGCAAGCTGATGGAAATCCACGGGGTGCCTTTGAACGGGCGGCATGTCCTTGCTTTTCACGATCATACACATGATGCGGCGACGCAGCGGTTCGTTGACGCGATCATCGACGGCAAATCGGTGGCATATGTATCAGAGGCGGGCACCCCGTTGATCGCTGATCCCGGCTATGAAATGGGCCGGGCTGTTATTGAGGCGGGCTTGCCTGTGACCACCGCACCGGGGGCATCAGCGGTGTTGGCCGCCTTGACCGTGTCTGGCCTGCCCACTGACAGGTTTGCATTTGTCGGGTTTTTGCCGTCCAGCAAACAGCAACGCGAAACCGAGATTGCACAGTTGCGCGACACGCCGTTTACGCTGGTTTTCTATGAAAGCCCCAAACGCGTTAGCGCGATGTTAAACAGTCTGCGCGATGTTTTGGGTGGTGATCGGCAGGCAGTTGTCTGTCGCGAGTTGACGAAAAAGTTCGAAGAAACGCAGCGCGGGTCGCTGAATGAACTGGTTGCGGAATTTGATGATCGCACGGTTAAAGGCGAATTGGTTGTGCTTGTTGGGCGCGCGGGTGCCACAGACGTCGCCGAGGTGGATGTCGAAACCGCTTTGCGTGATGCGATGAAAACGATGCGGGTCAAAGACGCGGCGACGATTGTGGCCGGTGCCTTGGGATTGCCGCGCAGGCAAGTGTATCAAATGGCCTTGAGCCTAGGAGACGATGATTGACAGGACTGACCGGATATCATGCAGGCCGCGTCGCCGAAGATATCGTTGCACGTGACTACACCGACCGCGCCCATGTGTTTGCTGCCAAACGCTGGCGCGGGGCGGGCGGCGAGATTGATTTGATCATGCGCAATGGCGCCCAAGTCGTGTTCGTCGAGGTTAAGAAAAGCGCAAGTTTTGCGCGGGCCGCCACACGGCTACAGCGTCGTCAGATGGACAGGTTGGTCGCTGCAGGGTCTGAATTTCTGGCAGGTGAACCAATGGGTCAGTTGACAGATGTGCGCTTTGATCTGGCGCTGGTGAATGGTATCGGTGACGTGCAAATCATCGAAAATGCATTTGACGCGGGATAGCAACGGTTGAACCCACCCACTGCTTGCGCCATGTAACATAGACCAGTTATTGCATCGAGGTCTGCCATGCCCCTAAAAGTCGCCATCCAAATGGACCCGATTGGTCCGATCAATATCGACGGGGACAGTACGTTCCGCATTATGGAAGAGGCGCAGGCGCGCGGCCATTCGTTGTTTTACTACACGCCCGATAAGCTGGCCTATCAAGAAGGGCGCGTCACCGCCAAAGGCTGGCCTGTGACCGTTCAGCGCGTGCACGGTGACCATTTCCGGCTAGGCGATGAAGTCGAGGTAGATCTGTCTGACTTTGATGTCGTTTGGCTGCGTCAAGACCCGCCATTTGACATGGGTTATATTACGACGACCCACATTCTGGACATGATCCACCCTGACACGTTGGTCGTGAACGACCCGTTTTGGGTGCGTAATTATCCTGAAAAACTGTTGGTGCTAAACTTCCCTGATTTGACGCCACCAACGATGATCGCCCGTGATCTGGAAACGCTTAAGGAATTTCGCGCCCGCCACGGCGATGTTATCCTTAAGCCGCTTTATGGCAACGGCGGTGCTGGCGTTTTCAAACTTAGCCAAGGCGACAGCAACCTTGCGTCCCTGCACGAGATGTTTGCGGGCATTAACCGCGAGCCGCTGATTATGCAAAAATTTCTGCCTGACGTGTCCAAAGGCGACAAGCGCGTCATTCTTGTCGACGGCGAACCCGTTGGTGCGATTAACCGTGTCCCTGCCGCAGGTGAAACGCGATCGAACATGCATGTCGGTGGTCGTCCTGAAAAGGTGGACCTGACCGACCGCGACCTAGAGATTTGCGCCGCCATAGGCCCGCTTTTGCGCGAAAAGGGTCAAGTGTTTGTGGGGATCGACGTGATCGGTGACTGGCTGACCGAAATCAATGTGACATCCCCGACAGGCCTTCAAGAATTGGAACGGTTCGAAGGCACTAATGTGACCGCAAAAATCTGGGAAGCGATCGAGGGACGGCGTTAATCGTCCTTGGACAATGCCAACCGGTAACTGACGGCCTCCGGAATATGCGGGTGCCGGACGCCGTCTGATCCGTCTAAATCCGCAATCGTGCGCGCAACCCGCAAAACACGGTGGTATCCGCGCGCCGACAATCCAAACCGTTCGGCGACGCGAGTTAACAGCGCACGGCCTTCGGCGTCTGGTGTGGCGATTTCGTCCAACACTTTGCCTTCTGCATCCGCGTTGACGCGCAAATGATCCTTGCCCGTAAAGCGGTCCGTTTGCGCCATGCGTGCCTTGTTCACCCGCGCGCCGATGCTTTCGGAACTTTCGCCGTCTTGCGGTAAATCGAGGTCGGTAAACGCCACAGGCGGGACTTCGACCCGCAGGTCGAACCGGTCCATCAAGGGCCCCGAAATACGCCCCATATAGTCTTCGCCGCAGATGGGGGCCCGCGAACAGGCACGACCAGCGTCCGTCAGATATCCGCATTTGCACGGGTTTGCGGCAGCTACCAGCATGAATTTGCAGGGGTATTTTATATGCGCGTTGGCGCGGGCCACGACGACTTCACCGGTCTCTAGCGGCTGGCGCAGTGTTTCTAGCACGGTGCGGGGGAATTCAGGAAATTCGTCCATGAACAACACGCCGTTGTGGGCGAGGCTGATTTCGCCCGGTTTTGCGCCGCGCCCGCCGCCGACGATTGCAGCCATCGATGCGGTGTGATGCGGTTCGCGGAACGGGCGCTCGCGGTTGATCCCGCCTGCGTCCAATAGGCCAGACACTGAATGGATCATCGATGTCTCGAGCGCCTCGGTCGGCGTAAGCGGCGGCAAGATGCCCGGAATACGTGCCGCCAACATGGATTTTCCTGACCCCGGTGGCCCGACAAGCAGCAAATGGTGCCGCCCTGCGGCCGCAATTTCTAGCGCCCGTTTGGCCCGTTCTTGGCCTTTGACTTCGGACATGTCGCGGGTCGAATTGCCGTGCTGGACCTCGCCTGGTTGCGATGGTGGGATGATCGATTGGCCGTTAAAATGCCGGATCATGTCGGCCAAACTGCGTGGTGCGATGACGCGGGCATCGCCAACCCAAGCGGCCTCTGCGCCGCAGGTTTGCGGGCATAAAAGCTGGCGGTTTTCACCTGCTGCGGCCATTGCGGCGGGCAGCGCCCCGTGCACCGATACGAGGTCGCCGTTTAGCGACAATTCCCCCAGTGCCACGGTCTGTGCGGCGTCGTCCATCGGGATGATTTCGAGCGCAGCAAGCAGGGCCACCGCGATTGGCAGGTCGAAGTGAGACCCGATTTTAGGCAAGTCAGCCGGCGACATATTGATCGTGATCCGCTTCGATGGCAGTGCGATTGCCATGGCTGATAGGGCGGCGCGGACCCGTTCGCGGGCCTCTGTTACGGCTTTGTCAGGCAGTCCGACAATGGCGAACGCAGGGATGCCGGGGGCGATGGCGCATTGCACCTCGACCATGCGGGCCTCGATCCCTTCAAAGGCGACTGTATATGTGATCGCGGCCATTGCGTCCCCACTGGTTAACTTGGTTAACGGGTAGGCGTTGTCGGTTTAAGAAAGGTTAACGTAACCTAAAGAAGTGCCATGAATTGGGGCCAAGCCGCCGGATCATTCACGGTTTTGTCGCGGCAGAATACGTTGCAGAACCCAAATATGCGACCATCCAAGGACAACAGATGCGTGATGGGTAAGCCTGAATAGGGGCAGGCGTCATTTTCCGGCGTCCCATGTTCTACGGCGATCGCTGTCATCGGTGTCGGACCGCGCCAAGCCACCTGAGGCAGATCTATTTCAAAAGCTGCCAAGGGATGCTCGTTTGCCAGCCCCATCGCCCGCCAACGACGCAAAGACGGATCGGCCAAATGCGCTGCAACATAAGCCTTGGTCGTTGGGCGCGTGTCAAATCCGTAGGTGGCCAGCCGCGTGGCCATCGGTGCAAAAATCGCGTCAACGATGCAATATTCCCCGCAAAGCCACGGACCAGTTGCGCCTGTGACTTTACGCGCATGTGTCCAGATTTCCTCCATCCGGTCCAGCTCTGCTGCGATGTTATCGGGCGGGGTGACGGTGGTGTAGGCGGTGCGCAGGTTCACTGGCCAATTACCGCGTAATCCGCCAAAGCTTGAATGCATTTCATTGGCAAGTGCGCGTGCGGTGCCGCGTGCCAGCGGATCAGTTGGCCAGAAAGCGATGTCAGGGTGACGGCTGGCCAATTCTTCGGCGATGGCCATGCTGTCGTTCAAGATCGCGCCTTCGGGGGTGATCGCGGTGGGTAGCGTCCGTGCTGGCGCAAGGCCTGTCATCATCGGGCGCAATGCGGTCTCTGATTGCGGACGCAAAATGGTTGTTTTGACCTGATCCTCCAAGCCAAATCGGTTGAACATCAAATAGGCCGCGATGGACCAGCTAAAATATAGGCGATTGCCGAGGTAAAGTTTATAAGTCATGGCGCGACGCTATATGGCGCTCGCTATTTTCACCAACGACAATGCGTGGGCTATGCCATCACGCGATGTGATTGATGATTGGGGCGGTCCAACCCGTGGCGGTCGCCTCAATTTTGGTCACAGACAGGTTGCCGATTTTGTGCCCAAAGGCCGCGAAGGAAGTGATGCCCAATGCCCGCTGGACTTGGGTCAAAATCACCCCGAAATGCGCGACGACAATCAGGTCACTGTGCCCAAGCGCGATGTGCCAATCTATGGCGGCGTTAACGCGCGCGCGCACTGCATTCCAGCTTTCGCCGTCGGGCGGGGCTATGTCGCCGGGCGTTTCCCAATAGGCGCGCAGCAGATTGGGGTCTCTTGCCTCGGCCTGCGGGAAGGTCAATCCATCCCATGCACCAAAGTTTATTTCGCGCAGGGCAGCGTCGTGGGGCAGGCGGATCTGGGTTTGCAATGCGTCTGTCTCTTATACACATCTCCGAGCCCACGAGACCTCTCTACATCTCG
>CAJXTP010000198.1 GCA_913061335.1 uncultured Loktanella sp. | reverse complement strand
ATCTACACCTCTCTATTCGTCGGCAGCGTCAGATGTGTATAAGAGACAGCAGAAACATTATTTGACGTCTTTGAAGACGATTTGACGATGCACGGTTTGACCGTCATCCACCGATACAACAAGGAAAATACATGAGCCGCAAAAAAGCAGCTGACCGCCTAATCTATCTGCCCCTTGGTGGGGCTGGCGAAATTGGCATGAACGCCTACGTCTATGGCTACGGCCAACCAGGCAAAGAGAAACTGATCGTTGTCGATCTGGGGATCACATTCCCTGACATGGACACGACACCGGGCGTGGATATCATCCTGCCCGACATCACATGGCTGAAACAGCGCCGCGCTGACATCGTGGGTATCTTTATCACCCACGCGCACGAAGACCACGTCGGCGGCATTGGGCATTACTGGGAAGACCTCGGCGCGCCTGTTTACGCGCGTCCTTTCACCGCGAACATCGCACGGCGCAAGCTGTCCGAACATGGGCACCCCGACAGCGTCGTAACTGTCGTGGACGTCTACCCACAAGTCATCGACTGCGGTCCGTTCAAGGTATCCTACGTGCCAATCTCGCACTCGATCCCCGAAAGCGCGGGCCTGCTGATCGACACACCTGATGGGCGTGTGCTTCACTCCGGCGATTTCAAAATCGATGAAACACCTGTCGTCGGCGACCCGTTCAACCCCGAACTTTGGGCTGAAATCTCAAAAGACGGCGTTAAGGCATTGGTTTGCGATTCCACCAACGTGTTTAGCCCAGAACCAGGTCGGTCCGAATCCACAATCGGCGACGCAATCGCCGAGATGATGACCAAAGCAACTGGCTGCGTCGTAGCAACCACATTCGCATCCAACATCGCGCGCCTGAAAACACTGGCGCTTGCGGCACAAAAGGCCGACCGCTCGGTCGTTCTGCTCGGTCGCTCCATGCGGCGCATGGTCGAAGCGGCAACCGAAACAGGTCTGCTGACTGGTTTCCCGCCGTGCGTATCACCAGAAGACGCGGTCAACATGCCACGCGAAAACCTGATGCTGCTTGTGACTGGATCACAGGGCGAACGGCGCGCGGCATCTGCTCAGCTGTCACAAGGCAAATACCTTGGGCTGACGTTGAAAGACGGCGATACGTTCTTGTTCTCGTCCAAAACCATTCCGGGCAACGAGCGCGGCGTTATTCGTATCATGAATCAACTGTCGGAACTCGGCGTTGACGTGATTGACGACGCTGGCGGCAAATACCACGTGTCTGGGCACGCAAACCGCCCTGACTTGGCGACGTTGCACGAGATCGTGAAACCACAAATCCTGATCCCAATGCACGGCGAACACCGTCACCTGCGCGAGCACGTGAAGCTGGGCGCAGAACGCGGACTGACCGGCATCGTGGCGGTCAACGGCATGATGATCGATCTGTCCGGCAACGCACCAAAGGTTGTTGAACACGTTGAAACTGGCCGGACTTATCTGGACGGGTCCGTCAAGGTTGGGCAGTTCGACGGCATTGTGCGCGACCGTATCCGCATGGCCCTAAACGGCCATATGATCGTGACGCTGATCTTGGATGAAAACGATGATCCGCTGGGCGACCCGTGGGTCGAACTGATGGGCTTGTCCGAAAAAGGCCGTTCAAACGGTGCCTTGATCGAATCCGTTGAAGCCGATTTGGCGCAGTACCTTGGCCGTGCAAACGACAAGACACTGGCCGACGATGTGAAGCTGGAAAAAGAGCTGAAAAACGTGGCACGTCGCGCCGCACATAGTTCAATCGGCAAAAAACCAGAAGTCACAGTGATCGTTTCGCGCCTTAGCTAAGGCACAGGTAAGGTGGGTTAAAACCCACCCTACGATGTACTGCTAGCCTACGACCCCACAAACAAAAAGGGCCCCTCCTTGTTCAGGAGAGGCCCTTTTTTAATGTCTTACAGTCTAATTCTTAACGCGCTCGATAAAGCTCTTGGCGATAAACGTTGGGGTATCATCGCCCAAGCCCACAACCTTGTTGTTGTCGTTACGTCCGCGATCATTGTTATTGCGATTACGGCCGCCACGATCGTTCTTTGGCTTATCGTCACGTTTGTGGTCATCGCGCTTTGTATCGTCGCGCTTATGATCATCGCGCTGCCTTGCTTCGCGGGGCTTCTCTTCACGCTTGTTTTCTTCGCGTGGGGCGTCAGCAACAACAACTGGTGCTTCGACCTTGGGCGCTTCAACTTTAGGCGCTTCAATCTTTGGGGCTTCGACCTTTTCTTCGCGTGGCTTGCGGGTCCGGCTGCGTGTGCGGCGTTCCTCTTTTGGTGCGGCCTCAGTTTGAACAGGTGCAGCAGGGGCGCCAGATTTAGAGGGGCTTTCAAGGCGCGGAATTTCGGCCTGAACAAGGCGTTCTACGTCTTCAAGGTTCTTTTCATCGCGGGTAGAGCAAATCATGATCGCAGTGCCAGAGCGGCCAGCGCGACCCGTACGACCAATCCGGTGCACATAGTCCTCGGCGTGGCTTGGCACGTCAAAGTTAAACACGTGTGTTACGGCTGGAATATCCAAACCACGGGCAGCCACATCGGACGCCACAAGGAACCGCAGCTCATTGCCACGGAACGATTCCAGCGTGCGTGTGCGGTGCGATTGATCCAAGTCACCGTGAATAGGGGCAGCATTATAACCGTTCTTATTCAGCGACTTAGCAACGATATCCACGTCCGACTTGCGGTTACAGAAAATAATCGCGTTGGAACATGCGTCACCTTCGGCATCAATCAAAGCACGCAAAACCGCACGCTTTTCAGCAGGCTCTTTGGGCTTGGTTGAGCCACGGAACATCAGCACGCCTTGCTTAATGTTGTCGTTTGTCGTGGCGGCGCGGGCGACCTCGATCTTGGCGGGGTTCGACAAGAACGTATTGGTGATCCGCTCAATTTCAGGCGCCATTGTCGCCGAGAAAAACAACGTCTGACGCGTAAACGGAGTGCGCTTGAAAATCTCTTCGATGTCAGGGATGAAACCCATGTCCAACATGCGGTCAGCTTCATCAACAACCATGATCTTAACATCGGTAAGAATCAGTTTGCCGCGCTCCAAATGGTCGAGCAAACGACCTGGGGTTGCGATCAGAACATCAACGCCTTTGTCGATCAGCTTATCTTGATCGCGAAAACTGGTGCCGCCAATCAGCAGCGCCTTGGACAGCTTGGTATACTTTGCGTAGGTGTCAAAGTTCTCAGCAACCTGTGCGGCCAATTCACGCGTTGGCGCCAGAATAAGACTGCGCGGCATACGCGCCCGCGCACGACCTCGGCCCAAAAGGGTGATCATAGGCAGTGTAAATGCAGCCGTTTTGCCAGTTCCGGTCTGGGCAATCCCCAAAACATCGCGGCCTTCAAGTGCGGGTACAATCGCACCGACTTGAATTGGGGTTGGGGTATCATAGCCCGTCTCAACGACGGCTTTGAGAACCTTGGCATCAAGGTTTAGGTCAGTAAATTTGGTCAAGTGAGCCCTTTCAATATGTAGCGGCTTTCCGGCCGCTCATATTGCGCGGCCCGCCTGACCGAATTGTCAGGTCGTTCGACTGCGCAATGCCATAGCGTTATGGGCGGGCTGCGTCAAGGAAACCCGTTCACGGGTGTTTTTACAGGGGCGATTAGCCCCGCTGTCGATAGCGCATTCCAAAACAAGCGCGCGGGAATTATCGCGGTATAATCACGACGCAGCCCGTCAATTTCGATCACCATGCCGTCATTAGCGGCCTGCCGGAAACCCGCTTGTGTAAATGTGACCGCCCCGATTTCTGCCCTGTGACAGCGATCAATGCAAAACGCGTTTAGCCTGTCGTGTTTGCGGTAATCCAAAACGGTTCCATTGTGGGTCATACTGCGCAGGCGTGGGCCATTTGGGCCGCCACGCAACACGGAAAAAGACAGGTAATACCGGACCGTGTCGTCTTTTTGCAGAATGATTGCACGCGCCGAAATGTGGTCTTTGCCGTCGCGAAACACCTCGGTGTCGCGGGTGACCGTCTGCCAGACTTGGGTCGCGTCACTATACGTTCGGATATTGCGGTCGCTTGGGCTGCAAGCGGCAAAAAGAAACACAATGAGAAGACGCAAAACCATGCTGCGAATATCGCAAGTCGTGGTTAACAAAACTTAAAGCCCAGAAGAATGAATCACAGGTCGGTACCCATTATCCAACACCGCAACCATCGGCGCAGGCGTCAATACGGTCACGTCACCGCAACGTGCGCGCGGGACCTGCGCGCCATACCCATTAGGGGCATAAGGCCGCAAGACGTGGGCACAAACCAAATGCGGGGCGTTATCATGCAATATCATCGCGCCCGCCGGTAAGGTCGCAATCCGCGCCTGATGGGTCACTTGCGACCTGTCGCGCGTCACACGGGCAGGGTGCAGCGCCGCGTCCATTTCAGGGGCCTTTGGGCGCAAACCTGTGGCTGCCTCCCATGCATCCACAAACCGGACATAGGCAGTTCGGCGGCAATACCCACAAGGACGATGCCCCGCTGACATAGCCACAGCCTCATCTAGGAAAAACAGCTCGGTCCAATTGCGGCCCGTCATGACTTGGCGCTTGCGACCTTGCCAATGTAATTCACAACAAATCCACGCCTTATGCGACCAACGCTTGGTCGCCAGCATACGGTCCGGCCCATGAATAATGCCGCGATTGCCCGTCATCGTCCCGCGCGCAGGAATAGCCAAGATCTGACCAGTCGGCCCCACGCGATTCTGTAATGGCATGGCAGCCTCTCCTTATTATGAATACAAAAAAGGCACCCCACTGGGATGCCCTCGCGATCTGAACTCAGGCATTAGAAGCAAATCTAACGCAATTCGCCAACAAACCCGCCGTCGGTAATGGTTTGCACAAATCCGTCGGTTGTTACGATGCCTTCCGCAATGCCTTCTACATATTGATGGTCTAAGCCTGTGAAATCACCTGCTAGATAAGCATCAACAACCGATGTGCTGCCATCCGCACGTAACTTGCCCGTCATATCGACTACAAACGTATACTCCACCGCGAGATCGGCACCGCGATCAATAATCGAATTACTTAGTGCAAGTTCGCCCGTATAGGCCGTCTCGAATTCGTCAACGACGTTATAGACGCGACCGCTAATTTCATCAGCCGATCCAAAATCGACGCGCATTTCCAATTCGCCGCCAACCGAAAAGCTGTCGTCCAGAACGATTCCTGTATAGCCATCGTAAACCGCGCCGCCAGACGTGGGTAGGCTGCTTGGGTCCGTGTACGGAATGGTTAACAGTCGATCGGCGAGAGCTTCACCATTCTGTGAAACCTCTGCGAACGTTAGCGGCGTATTGGTACCACCACATGCGGCAAGTCCCAAAATCCCGCCAATGGCGAGCAATGTATAAATATTTGACAAAATAAAATTCCCTTCAATAAGTTAATTAATTGTTATACCTGAGCTACGCCAAAACCCGAAAATTTTCATGAGTTATGACGCGGAAATT
>CAJXTP010000197.1 GCA_913061335.1 uncultured Loktanella sp. | reverse complement strand
CGAGATGTAGAGAGGTCTCGTGGGCTCGGAGATGTGTATAAGAGACAGGATCGGATTATTCCTGAGATAGTCAGAGCGGGTACTTGAGCGGTTAATGGCCAATTTGGTCGAACCCCTCGCCATCAAAAGCTTATCGGGCTGTAAGGCAAAAAAATCGCCGATCAGCGTCAAAAACGGAGTTTTTCAACAGAATCGGCTCAGCGCTGCCGTAGGAAGTATCAAACGATCAAGACCGCTTCGAAATGACGAACGGCTCCAACCGTTCGTCAGAATTCTCAGATATCAATCCTTTCTGCTATGCTCAGCGCGTCTTCGAGCTCGACCCCCAGATATCTGACGGTGCTATCAATTTTTGTGTGGCCAAGCAGAAGCTGAACAGCACGCAGGTTGCCTGTCTTGCGATAAATTTCCGCCACCTTTGTTCGGCGCATAGAATGGGTGCCGTAGCCACTAGGTTCCAAACCAATCGAGACAACCCAATCCCGAACCAAGCGCCCGTACTGGCGTGTTGATATGTGCGGCCGATCATGAAATCGGCTCGGAAACAAGAACTGGCACCAGATCATTTCCGGAGACTTGATCCAGTTGGTCACAGCTTCACGCGTGTTTTCAGCCAGTTCAAACTGCACAGGCTTGTTCGTTTTACTTTGAACGACCGACACCCTTTCACGAACTCGGTCGTCCCTAACAATGTCAGTCACCTTCAGCGTGACCAAGTCGCAACCGCGTAACTTGCTATCTATTGCGACGTTGAACAATGCGAGATCGCGGAGATTACCCGCTAGTTCGAGGCGAGCGCGGATGGCCCAGACCTGTTTTGGCAGAAGCGGGCGCTTTTGCCCGACGAGGCGACCCTTATTCCAGGCTCTTCGTTTTGGTGTGACGGCGGGAAGTTGAACTCTTGGCATGAATTGCCCTCCATCCAACCCTCCTGCCCAAACATCAACACAGCGCTGACGACGTATTATAGCCTAAAAACTGATGTCGGCTGCGCCGCTGGCGCGTCATCAAGGGTTTCCGAGAAACCTGCAACATTCTGTGAATTCGGTCCCTGCTGCACTCTGCACGAATGGCTGGTTTTCCCTCCGCGCGGCAGCACCGAATTTTACGCTGACGCAGTATTTTCCACGCTGCGAGCGCATGCAGCGAAAAAACAAAATTTACACTATGGGCTCGAAGCCGCCATTCACGACACATCGCCCAGCTTCGACTTTCGAGGCTTTCCAAACTTGGTGCGGTAGACATAGCAAACGGTTACGCCTTTAGCCGATACCCCGTCTTCATCCAGCGCCAGCACAGGCCAACCACCAAAACACACGCCGCGCTGACCACTGCCAGACCGATCCACGGGCTGCTGTCGGACACGCCGATCATGCCGTGGCGGACCCCGTCGATGATGTAAAAGAACGGGTTGGCGTGGGACAGTGTTTGCAACCACGCAGGCAGCGCATCGATGGAATAAAATGTGCCCGACAGAAACGCGAGCGGGGTGATCAGAAAATTCGAGATCGCGGATAGCTGGTCAAATTTATTGGCATAAATACCCGCGATCATACCAAGCCCGCCCATCAGAACGGACCCCAGAAACACAAACACGACCATCCATACGAGGTTCACAGGAATAATACCCAAGAACAAAATGCTGCCCGTCATGATCACCACGGCGACCAAGGCACCGCGGGCAACGGCCCCAAACAGATAACCCGCAACAATTTCGGCTGCCGATAAAGGCGGCATCAGCGTATCAACGATGTTGCCCTGCACCTTTGCGGACGCAAGGCTGGACGATGTATTTGCAAATGCGTTTTGGATCACGGTCATCGTCAAAATGCCCGGCGCAAGAAACGTGATAAACGCAACGCCCATGACATCGCCACGCTGCGGACCAATCGCAATCGTAAATATCATCAGAAAAAGACCCGCATTGATCAACGGGGCCATGACAGTCTGGGACCAAACATTCATGAACCGCTTGACCTCGCGGCCCATCAAAGTACGGGTTCCAAGCCAGTTTACGCGGCCAAAACGGCGCACACCCATGTCTGTTTGCTGGTCCATTGCGGCTTTCCCTGTTGAAATGCACCCATGGTGCTTCACATCCGTGTCTACAGTGCTTAGAATAGGGGATTAAGAGAATAGACAAGGCCTGATGTGGACAACCTACATCCCGCCGACAAATCAAAGGAATTTCTATGTCCTGGACAGATGAGCGCGTTGAGACGCTTAAAAAGATGTGGGGCGAAGGACAGTCTGCGAGCCAGATCGCCAAAGAATTGGGCGGTGTGACGCGCAATGCTGTGATCGGTAAAGTACACCGTTTGGGCCTTTCTAACCGTGCGGGTTCCGGTGGGGCCGCCGCAAAGGCTGCGCCAAAGGATAAACCGGCAGCAAAAGTCGCCACCAAGGCACCCGCCAAGCCAAAGGCAGCGCCACAGTCAACCAAGGCGGCACCATCGTCGTCCAAGCCTGCTGAGCCTGAAGTGCTGGAGCTTGACGAAAACGGCATCCCGATTTCCGCCGCCCGTCGTGCGATTATTCCTGCCGGTCAGCCATTGCCGCCACAGCCATCCGCAAACGAGATTTCGCCAGAGGCCTTGGCCAAAGTAAGCGAAGTCGAAAAAGGGTCCAAACGTATCGGCCTGATGGAATTGACCGAAAAGACCTGCAAATGGCCAGTCGGTGATCCAGCAACGGATGACTTCTGGTTCTGCGGTCTGGGCACCCAAACCGGTAAGCCATACTGCGAAGCACACGTCGGCGTGGCGTTCCAGCCAATGTCGTCACGGCGCGACCGTCGCCGGTAAACCGATGATGGGTTAAAACCCATCCTACGACCAAAGGGCCCGCACACTTGGTGTCTGGGCCCTTTTGCATTTGCACCACACGTAGGATGCGTTTCAACGCATCTGCCTTGCAATCAAAGGACCACCCCCATGACCAACACAGCCCTCATTACCGGCGCATCCGCAGGCATTGGCCGCGAATTCGCGCGCTACCACGCTGCCAAAGGCGGCGATCTGATCATCACTGCACGCCGCGGCGATGCGTTGAACGCGCTCAAAGCCGAGCTGGAAACTGCCCACGGCATATCCGTCACAACCATCGCGCAAGACCTATCCTCCGCTGACCACGCCAAAACGCTTTACGCGGCCCTCAACGGCGCGCGCATCGACGTGCTCATCAACAACGCAGGCTTCGGCGGGCACGGCAAATTCATTGAACGCGACCTCGCAGCCGACTTGGACATGATCGACCTGAACATCAACGCACTCGTGACGCTGTGCCACCTGATCGGGAACGACATGGTCAAACACGGGTCCGGCAAAATCCTCAACGTCTCATCCACCGCCGCCTACATGCCCGGCCCACTGCAAGCCACATACTTCGCGACCAAAGCCTTTGTATCCAGCTTTTCCCAAGCCATCGCCGAAGAGCTAAAAGACACAGGCGTCACCGTCACAGCCCTCGAGCCCGGCGCAGTCGCCACGGAATTCTTTGAGACCGCAAACCTGACAGGCACCAAACTGGGCGCAGATAGCGCCAGTGCAGATACAGTCGCAAAAATCGGCTATGACGCGATGCTGGCCGGAAAACTGACGATCATCAACGACCCCAAACTGCGCTTCGCACTAGGCTGGCTGATGCCCTACATGCCGCGCAAAATGAAACTCAAGATGGTCCGCCAAATGCAGGAAAAGAGTTAAAGATCAGCGCCACCGTTTTACAGCGGTGGCGCTAACCAATCTGCTATTCTTTACGCCCCACAAGACCAGTTACAACCGCGGCACTCATTGCAGTAATAATCCAGCCGCTCATTTGAATTGGCATTCTTGCGTAATATCCAATAGTTCCCCACCATCCACGATCTTTGGACGGTGCCCACGCGTTTTCTTGCCCCAATGCATCAAGCGGCACGAAAAGATCAAGCGCATACAGGATCGGGTGGAACGTCTCATAGTCTTGATAGGCTGGTGTCGCCTCCCACGCACGCAAAGGCATGACGCAATCCGTCGCACACGCCGCATACGCCTTCACCCCACTCATCCAATCAGCCGAACTCAACAACACATCCGAATTTGGTGCCATCTCTCCATATTGATAAGCCGTACCATATAACACAAAACCAAATGCCCAAATCGCTCCAATCCATATCAGAACCCGTGCTGGGGCATGACCATACCCAAACAACCTTTTAAACGCACATTTGGCCCAGAACGTAAGGCCGGCTTTAATCAAAGCCCTGTCACCACCCTCACCGTACCGCAGCCTCGCTTTTATCCGACTATATTCGGCGTCCCGCTGGCAATCTTCACGCGCCTCGAGAATTTGTGCGGCCATACTATCAAGCCCGTCTTCACGCAGAACTTTAGCAAGCTGCGTATAGGGACGAGGATCAAAGCTGTCTGGGTCGTCGGGCAGTAACGACAAACCACGCTCAACGCGTTCCACGGGCGGATTAACAGATTTCTGCAACCACAAAAGCCGGAGCGGTACACTCATTGGGTTGGGCATCTGACCATAGCGAAAACCGCCTAGGCGAACCATATTCACATGGTCCCAGCTTTCGCGGTCGTCATCTAAGGTGCCGATTTGGGCACCTGTTAAGTCAAGTTCTTGGACGCCGCTTTGAATGTCTTTCCACACCAATGCATTTTGGATACGGCACGCCTTCATGGACAATTTACCATCAAGTTTCAAACGTTGACAAAAGACACTGCCACCAACAGTGGTGTTAGAAAGTAAAACACGTCCTTCAATAGCTGCATCCCGCATAAAAGCAGATCCACCGATCTGCGCGCCCTCGATATCCAAGGCTTCTCCGTATAGCGTCGCAATTTTTGCTCTCGTAAAATCTAACGCCCCTCCGATTCTAGCGGCAGCAAGATCGACACCTCCCTCTGCAACGAATCCGCGTCTTAAATGAACGCTTTTCGTTGTTTTTAAGCGATGAAGATCAACGGTCTGCTCGCAACGACTCCCATTCATAAACAGCGCGCCTATACGAGCGTCCTGAAGATCAAACTTTTCGGAAATTTGGCAGAACATCAAAGACAAGCTTAGCCTCGATGAGCATCCCTGCATGTCAAGTTCGCCGTCAACCCACCCCCCTAATAGCTTTACGCCATTTGGATGAGGCCTACAGCTATCAGGATGACCGTTATCATCTCCCCCCAACATCAAAAAGCGGATCAACTCTGCACGGACACGCAGGTCAGGATTACTTTTGTCTTTTGGTAGGCCTTCACGCCCTCGTAAAAAAGCGGGAAGCCCCGATTTACACTTATGCAATAAATCAAGTTCAAGCGCGGACCACTCTTGGTCGCCTTTCACCTCTTTGATCGTCGGTTGATAAACGTTCTTCATAAAATCACTCTCTCAAATACGCACCCTCACCTTACCGCACCGCGCGCGCCTCACAACCCACACCTTCCCCCGCGCCACCGTTTCGCCTATAGCCCACGCTATGACCTGTCTCTTATACACATCTCCGAGCCCACGAGACCTCTCTACATCT
>CAJXTP010000196.1 GCA_913061335.1 uncultured Loktanella sp. | reverse complement strand
TCGGAGATGTGTATAAGAGACAGGCCAATGACCGTCTGCCCGTTAAAGTGAAATGGTGACGTAAGAGAAACCCGACGCATTGCGGTGCTCGGTTTGGGAAGGCGCATGGCCCCCTCTGGAAGATAAGACATATTGTGTCCTCAGGTCTGAAATCTGCCGCCGCCCGACATTAGGCAACATGCAATATTTTCAACTTCAGATTGCAAGCCAAATAATCCCCCGCTGGGAGGGAAGTAAGTGCACAACCGAAATTTTGGATTAGCTTCACCACCAGCCAAACGCGCTACGCGCGGGGCTTTTGAGGCAGCTCAAAAAATTGAGGGCAGACGAATTCCTTGAAATCTTGTTTGAGATTTGCTAGGAAACACTTGTTCAGAAGTGCAGTTCAATCTGCCGACATACGAAGTGACACCCGAACCGCGCCAACGGTTTTGGGTGTTTTCGTTTCTGGGGTCCTAGTCATCTGGCATGGTGAGCTCCTCTTCGTTGGGTGATGCGAAAACTATCGCGATCAGAAATTTACAGTATTTAAGCGCGTCTTAAACATAGCGGTAAATCTATCGGTGAAGAAGGTATAACTGTTGTTTTTCAATGGCTTGTGAAAACAGAACTAGCATCCATAATTCACAACATCTTTGAAACCGGCGCCACCACGACCACTTGGGGTCAGAAGGCAAACACACCACAACAGACAGTCTTCTGTCCCGATTTCCCGGAGGGCACCAAAGAAAAAAGCCGCATGTGAAAAACACAATGCGGCCCGGTCCTTGGAAAAAATATTTCTGGAAAACTCTCTTCAGGTGAACATCAGGCCGGCGAAACGTCGATTTGGCAAAGGCCAAAAGAACTATGATTCGTTAGCGAAAGTTCAAAAGTAAGAGGAGAAAAACAGAACGATATTCATCACCCAATCCGGGAGGACTAGCCTATCAACCGGACGACGGTGAGGGTGATATGTGTGTTCATGTTCATAGGGCGATTTATAGAGACACTTTTTGGTTGTGTCAATCGAGATCGCGGGGACGGGGAGAATTTTCACATCAGAGGGTGTTGTTCTGGATGTTCTTTCACAGCCGAATGCATGTGAATTGAAGACTTGACGGCGCAGCGATGCGGTCGCATGTTGCGACCATGTCAAAGATTTACGCACTCATACCTGCACGACGCTGAACGCCCCACGAGGGGCGACAATGCTGTGCATGTATTATGTCGTATCGGATAATCCCTTTGACCAATCTCCTGAACCTGACCCTTTGCCGCAATCTGCCGCCTCACCTCATACGCTGATCAACCAACTTTTTGGGAGACAGCACAGGTGTGCGGCTGGGTCTTATAAGCCCGGAGCGCCAGATAAGCGTAGACGGGCGGGATCGTTACCCGCGTCTCCTACCAAGAACAGCACGGTAAATAGCCCGTACTCGGGTGTTCGTATGACATGTTGTGATCCTTTCCATTGATCGTCGTTGGACGGATCGTGGAAAAGACCGGAGGCATCAGAGCGGGCTGCACCCAACTTGGGGCGCAATGAAATGGAGCACGTGAAGGGCGATGTTTGTTGTGGGCGATGCAAAGCAGTGCGCAAGGCGTCAGCCGTCCAGAAACCTTGCCCAAGCGTTGCAGCCCGCTCGCCTCCGGGCTAGCGATCTGATGGGCCAACAGGTCAATGGGAAGAGCACAACGCGGTGAAGAATTGAACCGTCTCTCATCAGTTTTCCTGCAGGCGAAAGAGGGCTGTATCACACGCTCAAATGCGAAGTTGCTGCAAACCACACGTCAACCAAGCCCCCTCAAAAAACCCAAAGGCTACTTCAAGGTCACAATGTTATGGTCGATTCAATTGTGCTTCAAGCGCCCCAATCGATGCCAGAATTGCCTCAAAGGATGGAGCCTCACCGAAGATCATAGCCTCGGTATTTTTGTAGTCACCGACCAACCGTGCGGCCATGTCCTCAGGTGGTACGAGCGAAAACGTTCCGGGTTCTGCGGTGGCGAGATTGAAGTCAGGACGGTTAAAAAATGTCTTTGCGTGGGCCACACAATCCCGACCAAGCTCAAGGTCTGCCACAGCGCCTTTGCCTGTTTCAGTATCCAACATGCAATGCAAATCGTAGTAGTGGCGCGAGATGCGCTGCCCGTCCTGCTTCAGCTCACCGCGTGTATCGAACCAGTTCCGTAGCCCGTGCAAGATGACGACCTTGTCCCAAAAGGTGCGCTCTGCATCAATCGTTCGAACGTCTGGGACATCAAGATCGATGCCGGCCAAGTCGTCTGAAATGTACGGCCGGATCAACTGCGGACTATTGGGGTCGAGGGCTGATTTCGCGCCGGACTCGATTTTGACAGCCGCCTGAACATATCCCGTGTCGGAGCTGTCGACCCGTGGGTACCAGACAAGCAGCGTCTGTCCCGTGCCGTCATCAGGATCGATTTCAATCCGACCCTCGCCGCCTGTGTCCTCGGCGATCAGCAGGGATAACGCCTCAAGAAGCGGTCCCGTAATATAAGCTTGGCAATCACTCTGGATCGCCTCAATGGCCGCTTTGCGCTTCTTACCTGAAAGCGCGGCCAGCTCCTCGGGCGATGCCCCATGGCCAAGATCATCGCGAAAGACGGTCACATCGATGTCTTCGGAAAATCTATCAATCAAACCGTAGGTCTTTGAGAGGGATGTCCCCCCTTTGAACAGGAGCCGTGGGCCACCAGCAGGAAGCCGATGGTAGAGCGCATTCAGCGTCCAGCAGACCCAGAAGTCTTTCTCGATATTGATCAGCGGCGCGCCAAGCCTATTGGCAGTAGTGAGAAACAGATCAGCACGATCTGCAGCACTGGCAGCAATGATCTTCTGAAAACCTGCGGTGCTCATCCTTGATCTCCCTCTGCGGCATCAAACAGAGGCGCACGCAAAATATCCTGCATCCAGATCGGCATGGCGGAAAGGCCCCCCTTCAAATCATCCAAAAGAGCCGGACCCGTTTCCTTATTGGCAAGCAGACGCCGGACAGTTTTGCGAACAGCCTCCCCTTCTACATCATTCGACATGACGTCATGAAGCCAATGCAAGGCCTGCACCAGGTACATGCCAGGCCGCCCAGCCCAATACAGACGACTTGGAGCCGCATGTTTGAAGACGATCTTTTGATTGCCCAATGTGACCGGCTTGAGCCGTGCATCGACCAGCACCTCGATTTTAGCTGGCACAGCGTTGGTAAGACCAAGTGTGTTTGCTGCGGTCATGCCATCGATCAGCCAGCGGACTTGATCACGGCGCGCGATTGCATCGATGACAGCGCGGTAGTCTGGTACAGTTGATTTTCCTGTCAGTGCATTCTGAGCTGGCTTGTCGTAGAGCCCGCGCTCAATGCGACGCAGCTGACCGGACGTGACCATGCGTTGCAGCGCTTTGTCGATAGCATCGCGACCGCCGATGTCGGCAAAATCGGCCGGGGTCCACACTTGGCGCGGCGCATCATTTATGCGCGCGCGGAGGCGATCTGGCAATGTTTTGGTTTGAGCGGCATCTGTCATGTCCGAAATATACTACAAGCTTCGGACGAATGCGAGTCCGAAAAATGCTGCATATTTCGGACATCACAACCTAATCACTTGGATGCGCCGCATCAACTCGATTGCGGCGATCAGCTCCGCTATCTCCGTACCTGTTAACATTTCAGGCGCGCAAACTACTCTTGCCGGCACTATTGACACCGAAAAAAATCGTTAGCGGCGCAAGTCTGACATCACCGGTATCTCGCCATGCCTTGAAGTTTTCCACTCTTAGAGATCTAAGCATTTTGTGCTCCAGTTTTTAACGGTTAACGGCGTAAAACCCATTGATTTCATGCATTGTTACCGAGCTTGCGCGCGGCGAGACAAGAGACATTTCTAGTCGAGACCAATCTTAGGAAAACTATCTATTTACGGATTGTTTAGCAAGATGCGGCCAGTCAGAGGCAAGCACTGACGGTCCTTAGCTGAAATTGTTCAATCATCCAGAACCTCGCGGCGCGGCTCGCTGAACCTGACGGTCGCTGCCGCCTATGCATCGCGTTCTTCTAGATACTCGCCAACGCCATCAAGAACTTGATCAATCAGCTTTAGGCAGTGCTGGATGAATTCTTCGCTCATGTAATAAATCCATGGGACGTCATTTTTGGATGAATGCTGAAACCATGTTGATGGCCAATGCTTATTTTGGATCCTGCTTTGAAACCTTTCCACCTTATCATTTGGCCACTCAAACCCATTGTGAAACATGTTGTTCCGATAGGCGAACAAGGCGGTCAGCGTCTCGTCATATCGGTTGGGTAAAAAGGGCTCCAAACCCACAACCTTTGCCAATTCCTGGATACCTCGAACGAGGTCATTTCCAATTTCCCCATTCTTGATTACCAATTGCGGGTTCCAGTAAAGGGTCTGGAGTGCCTGACTGCGTGGGTCGGCTTGTGCGTTAGGCACTGCAATCTTTCGAAGTTCTTCAAACAATGCAACGAAAAGTGACTCGATGAAAGGTGCCAACATTCCCACCGCCGACATAGAATTCGCGGCATCAGAGTAGACGGACCTTTGTAGCAAATCGCCTCGAAAATCTTCCATATGCATCATCGCGTGATCTTCAAAATTATCGCTATCCCGATGGTAGGAATCGATCTCTATATCCATGTTGCGTATTTTTTCGATTATTTCCGCCTCGACTGCCTTGCTGCGTTTAAGCGCCCCCCTGATGGCGTAAAGTTGGGCTTGGAGATCCCTGTCTTCTTCTATGAAAGAAAGCGCGCGGTCCATTCGACTGATCGGGAACAGTTCGAACCCCTTGCCAGCTAGATCACCCCAATCATCAGTCATGCGCGATCGCTCGCTTCATTAAGCGGGGGAGGAGAATGTCGCGGGGTTGGCCGAGCAATCATTTAAAAAATCACAAATCCTAAAAAGTCATCGTTAAGTTAGACGACAACTTATAATTGAGTGCAACACATTGGTGTTGCAATTGATATATGGACATTTTGATACTGTATATTCACCATTTAATGTGTTCGCTTACTGCAATGCAGGAGCAAACCGTCAGGCGTTTAGCTGGAGTTTTGGGTAGGCAGGCGCAATCCAAGCTCAACGTGAACTTGCTCAAGGCTTTTCTGAAGTTCGCCAGCTACGTCGAGCAGCTTGTCCTGCTGCGCAAGCAAATCATCAAATTGTTTCTGATTTGCGTTTGTAAGCGCTCCTGCCGCCAACCTGTCGGCAACAACCGCCAATCGGCGGTTGTTGGCCGCCACTTGTAACCAAAGATATTGAAGCAATTCTCGGGGAGGTCTTCCATTCGTGTCAAAAAGTCCAGGCATTAGACGTTCCTAAAATTAATTTGTGTTTGTCGATATCGCTCAATCTGCACACCCACTCATTAGATGCTTTCGTATGAATGGAAGTGGTTGAATCCAAGATGATTTTCTCAGCATAGAAAATGTGCTTCGAAAATCGGTCCAACGGGTAATCCCCCCATTTTTGATGGGGTCCAGCCGTAGAATTCAGGCGGCTGTTTTC
>CAJXTP010000195.1 GCA_913061335.1 uncultured Loktanella sp. | reverse complement strand
CAGGTCAAAGAACCACAGCCATGTCTTGTTTGTAGGAAAATGCCTGTTTATAAGCGCGGACATGATGATCTGGGCACATATACGAATTATGTCCCCGGCGCGCTGATCGCAGCGCCGCCGGGCCAATGGCGCTGACCTCGGGTCGCGCCGCCCACCCTTTCCTTTTTTGCAAAGATAGGACGCCAGTTATGTGCGCCGAGACCCCCGATTATAAAGCGACTTTAAACCTGCCACGCACTGAATTCCCGATGCGTGCTGGATTGCCAAAACGTGAACCCGATTGGTTGGCCCGCTGGGCTGACATGGATGTATACGGCCAGCTGCGCGCCAAAACAGGCCGCAAACAATTCACGCTGCACGATGGCCCGCCCTATGCGAACGGCCATTTGCACATCGGTCATGCGCTGAACAAAATCTTGAAAGACATGGTTGTCCGATCCCAGCAGATGATGGGTAAAGATGCCCGCTATATCCCTGGCTGGGATTGCCACGGTCTGCCGATTGAATGGAAAATAGAAGAGCAATACCGTGCCAAGGGCCGCGACAAAGACGACGTTGATGTTGTAGAGTTCCGCCAAGAATGCCGCGAGTTCGCCGCAGGTTGGGTCGACATCCAGCGCGAAGAATTCAAACGTTTGGGCGTGCAGGGCAATTGGGCCGAGCCGTACCTGACGATGAATTTCCACGCCGAGCGTGTGATCGCCGAAGAATTCCAGAAATTCCTGATGAACGGCACGTTGTACCAAGGCTCTAAGCCGGTGATGTGGTCGCCTGTGGAGCAGACTGCCTTGGCCGAGGCCGAGGTCGAATATCACGACAAAGAAAGCTTTACGATCTGGGTCCGTTTCCCTGTGTTGGGCGACGGTCCTTTGGCTGGCGTGGACGTGGTGATCTGGACGACGACACCGTGGACCATGCCGTCCAACAAGGGCGTCGTGTATCACCCTGATATTTCTTACGGCGTGTACGAAGTGACCGATGCCGCTGACGATAACTGGGTCAAGGTCGGCGATAAGCTGTTGCTGGCTGACAAACTGGCCGAAGGATGTTTGGCCAAAGCAAAGGTTGATGCGTTCGAACGTATCGCAGATGCGGGCGATCTGTCTGGGCTGAAGCTGGCTCATCCATTGGCTGGTATCGAAGGCGGTCAGGGTGAATGGGACGCGCCCCGCGATTTCCGTGAGGCCCCATTTGTGACCGACGAAGACGGCACAGGATTTGTGCATTGTGCGCCGTCGCACGGCATGGACGAATTTGAGCTGTACCGCGATCTTGGCATGCTTGAAGAGGTCATCACCTATAACGTGACCGAAGATGGGTCGTTCCGCGCCGATCTTCCGCTGTTTGGCGGCAAGCGTATTTTGCGCGACAAGCCCAACAAAAAGAACAAAGACAACCCGTGGGAAGGCGATGCCAACACCGCCGTGATGGCCGCGCTGTCGCAGATGGGTAAACTGTTTGCGCGTGGCAAGATCAAGCACAGCTATCCGCATTCTTGGCGGTCCAAAGCCCCGATTATCTTCCGCAATACGCCACAATGGTTTGCCGCGATTGACCGTGCCATCGGCGATGGGCAGGACACCTATGGCACGACGATCCGTGAACGTGCGCTAACATCTATCGACGAGCTGGTTACATGGACCCCGCAAAAGGGCCGCAACCGTCTGCATGCGATGATCGAACAGCGTCCCGATTGGGTCTTGTCGCGTCAACGTGCGTGGGGCGTGCCGCTGACCTGCTTTACCAAAAAGGGCGCGCTGCCGACTGACGCTGATTTCCTTTTGCAAAACGCAGATGTGAACACGCGGATTGTTGATGCGTTTGAGGTCGAAGGCGCAGATGCATGGTACAAGGACGGCGCAAAAGCGCGGTTCCTGGACGGGATCGTGAATGCGGATGATTACAATCAGGTCACCGATATTCTTGACGTGTGGTTCGACAGTGGGTCAACCCATGCGTTCACATTGCGCGACCGGGCGGACGGGTCCGACGATGGGCTTGCAGATCTCTATCTTGAAGGTACTGATCAGCACCGTGGTTGGTTCCATTCGTCGTTGTTGCAGTCGTGCGGCACCCAAGGACGTGCGCCGTACCGTGGTGTGCTGACCCACGGGTTTACGCTTGATGAGAAGGGCATGAAGATGTCCAAATCCATCGGCAACACCATCGTCCCCGAGACAATTGTGCAGCAATATGGCGCAGATATCCTACGGCTTTGGGTCGCTCAAACCGATTACACAAACGATCAGCGGATCGGGCCGGAAATCTTAAAAGGTGTGTCCGACAGCTATCGCCGTTTGCGCAATACGCTGCGGTTTATGCTGGGGTCATTGGCCGATTTTGATGCGTCCAAAACCGTGGCAGTAGAAGACATGCCGGAGCTGGAAAAGCTGATCCTGCACAAGATGTCAGTGTTGGATGAGGTCGTGCAGACCGGCTATGCCAAATATGATTTCCAAGGCGTATTCCGCGCGATTTTCGACTTTGCGACGCTCGATTTGTCAGCGTTCTACTTCGATATTCGCAAGGACGCGCTGTATTGTGATGGCGACACCAACCGGCGTTTGTCGGCGTTAACCGTGCTTGATCACCTTTATGGGCGGTTGACCACATGGCTTGCGCCTATTCTGACATTCACCATGGAAGAGGTTTGGCTAGAGCGGAACGGTACGGACACGTCTGTGCATTTGGTCGATTTCCTTGAGACCCCCGCCGCGTGGCGCGACGATGCGTTGGCTGCACGTTCCGAGATCGTGCGTGCGGTCCGCCGTGTGGTCACTGGCGCGTTGGAAGAGCAGCGCACGGCCAAAGTCATTGGTTCGTCATTGGAGGCGGCACCGACTGTATTCCTGTCGCCAGAGCTTTCGGCGATCATCACGAACCCAGATACGTTTGCTGATCTATGCATCGCGAGCCAGATCACGCTTGTGGAGGGCGACGCCCCTGAAGGCGCGTTTACGTTGGGCGATATTGACGGTGTTGGCGTAGTCTTTGCCAAGTCCGAGGGCGCAAAATGCGAACGCTGCTGGAAAATCCTGCCCGATGTTGGAACCCACGCCCATGCGGGCGTGTGCGTGCGGTGTAACGCGGCGTTATCTGCGTAAGATGGGTTTAAACCCATCCTACTTTGCGTCTTTGCCGGACACGCCGGTCGGCCCTGTGTCGGTTGTTGTGCAAGACGGTGCTGTTGTCAGGCTCGAATGGGCCGTGATAGATGGCCCGTCTGATCCGGTGGCGGATACGGCAGTGGTGCAATTAGCCGAGTATTTTGCGCGCAAGCGGCAGGTTTTTGATCTACCGCTTGCACCACAAGTGTCTGACTTTCAGCGTAAATTCGGCGCGGCTTTGTGCGAAATCCCATTTGGGGAAACCCGCACCTATGGCGATTTGGCAAAAGATCTTGGTGTGCCCGCGCAGGCCATTGGGCAGGCCTGCGGTGCTAATCCAATTGCCATTATCATCCCATGTCACCGCGTTTTAGGGGCTGCTAGTTTGGGTGGATTTTCTGGTGCTGGTGGCGTCGAGGGAAAGGTGCAATTGTTGCGCCTTGAAGGGGCTGCGTCCCTTTTGATCTAAAGGGCTGCGCCGATGACCTATCCCATTTTTTTTGCCGTGATGGCTGCTGCGATGTTGCACGCGACGTGGAACGCATTGGTCAAAACTGGCGAGAACAAGCAGACTGCAATGGCGATCCTAACGGTTATGCAAAGCGTTGTTGGCGTCGTCGTTGTATGCTTTCGCCCGTGGCCCGAGGCCGAGGTCTGGCCGTGGCTGATTGCCTCTGGCCTGATCCACATGTGTTACCAATTGTTCCTTGCCTATGCATACGAGCAGGGTGATCTAAGCCGCGTCTATCCGATTGCGCGCGGGGCGGCCCCAATGATGGTTTTGGCTTTCAGTCTTGTGTTTTTGACTGATCCAATTGCCATGATGGACTACGTTGGGATCGTCGTGCTGGGCCTTGGTATTGCGCTTATGGCGCGAGGGATATTCGCCAACAACGAAAGCCGCCGCTTGTTGCCATTTGCGTTTGGGTCAGCTTGTGCGACCGCTGGTTACACGCTGGTGGACGGCTTGGGCGCGCGGGTATCAGGGGACCCTGTTGGATTTACAGGGTGGCTGCTGATTATGGCTTCGCTGTTTTATCTGCCGAGCGTCGTCGCCTTAAAAGGGCGGGGCGTTTTGCGTGCATCTGTACGTACATGGGGCGTCATCGGGATCGCGGGGGTCGCGTCTTATCTGGCATATGCGATTATCGTTTGGGCCATGACTCAGGCGCCCATCGCGCTGGTTGCAGCCCTGCGAGAAACGTCAATATTATTCGCAGTGCTGATTGGATGGCTGGTGTTTGGCGAAAAGATGGATCGCGGCAAGGCGATTGCCGCAGTCCTTATTGTCGCAGGCGTTGTGTTGACCCGACTTTAGCCGTCTTTGCCGTACATGATCTGTTGGGCCGCACCTGCGCCAAGCAGGTAGATCGACGTGATCATCAAGCCGTAATGCGCCCAGCTTGCAGGGTCGAAATTCACCCAAGCGGCCCAGCCTGCAAACAACGTCCATGCGATGGCCATCGGCAGGGTGACGGTCCGCCAACGCTGTGTGCGCACCGGATGCACAAAGCGCACAGGAAAGAACATCGCTGCCGATAGCACAGCGACCAACGCCACGATCACCCAAAAATCTGGCTTTAGCGCGAACATCACAAGGATCAGCATGTTCCAGCAGCCTGGGAACCCTGAGAACGAATAATCCTTGGTTTTCATCCGGTTATCCGCGAAATACATTGCGGATGTGAAGGTGATCACGATGATCGCAAACCACCCTGTCCATCCCGGCAACAGCCCAGATTTGAACAGTGCAAAGGCTGGCACAAAGACATAGGTCAGATAATCAATGATCAAATCAAGTAACACCCCGTCAAAAATAGGTGCGTTGGTCTGCGTGTCGTATCTACGTGCCAGCGGCCCATCAATGCCGTCCACAAAGAACGCGACGACCAGCCACACGAACATCATCGACCAATTTAGGTCGACGGCGGCCAGCATGGCGAGCATTGCAAAAACCGCGCCAGTGGCGGTGAGGAAGTGCACTAATAGAGCTTTGGTTTGAATTGTCATAATCGCTTATTATCTGAATTTTCCCCAAGGGCAATGCATGCCTGTCACGCCTTTGGGTGTGTCCGGTTATAGACGTCCATCAGGTGGGCTGTATCAACCGCCGTATAGGCTTGTGTGGTGGACAGGCTGGCGTGCCCAAGTAGTTCTTGGATTGCCCGCAAGTCGCCTCCAGCAGTCAACAGATGGGTCGCGAAACTATGGCGCATTGCATGGGGTGTGGCCGTCGCAGGTAGGCCAAGTTGAAGTCGCGATTTTTCCATTACCTTTTGCACGATGCGCGGATTTAATGCGCCACCACGCGTGCCGCGAAACAGCGGGCTGTTTGGCTCGACTGGATGCGGCGACAGTTTCAGATAGGTGTCAACCGCATCGCGAGCCGCGTCAATCACAGGCACGATCCTTTCCTTGCCTCCCTTGCCCGTAATTCGCATCACGGGCGGCAAGGGCGCGTCCGCACCGGTTAGCCCAAGCGCCTCTGATACTGTCTCTTATACACATCTGAGCTGCCGACGAATAG
>CAJXTP010000194.1 GCA_913061335.1 uncultured Loktanella sp. | reverse complement strand
AGTGCTGTGTTTGATTACGGCACAGCCATTCAGATGATTGCGATCAATGATGAAGTGTCCGGTGGTAGCCCTTCAACGGGTGCTATTCCGGTTGGCATGTTTGGTGCAAACGGTTCCGATATGGTACAAACGCAGGACCTTGATGCGGCGAAAGCATACCTTGCTGATTGCCCTTATGATCCTGCTGAGATGAACCTTGAAATCAGCTGGATCGCGGAAGTTCCATTGGAAGAGCGTTTTGCACTGTTGATGCAGTCCAACTTTAACGAGATGGGCATTTCATCAAGCATCACGAAGCTGCCATGGGCCTTGTTTGCTGAGCAGGTTTCAACCGCAGAAACCACACCGCACATCAGTCAATTGTTTGTGAATGCTGTCACGGGTGATCCGGACACGCTGCTTTACGGCATGTATCATTCATCCACGCCGGGCACATGGCAGTCGCCTGAGTATCTGAATGACGCAGAGGTTGATGCAGCATTGGACGCAGGCCGCTCAGCTACATCTGATGCGGATCGTGAGGCAGCTTATTCAGCGCTGAACGCCCGACTGATGGCTATTGCACCGACGATTTACGGCTTTGACCGCCAATCTGTCTTTGCTGCATCAAATCGTGTGAATGTTCCGGCACTAAGCGATCCGGCGATGGCGTTCGGTCTTGATGGTATGGGCTTCAGCTTCCGCTTGATGGAAATGACTGGCGAATAATTTTCCTGAACTGGGGCGTCGGCAACCGAGCCTTCGCCCCACTTTTTCTACATATACATCTGCCTCTGATTTTTCTGAAAGCTCCACATGTCTGGATTTCTCCGCCTGCTGCTTAACCGGCTAGGTATCTCCCTTATTGTGCTTGTTGGCGTTTCGATGCTGATCTTTGCAATAGCCAGAATAATCCCTGGTGATCCTGCAAGGATCGCCCTCGGACCCAATGCCAACGCCGAGCAAATTGCGAAGCTTCGCGCAGAGATGCATTTGGATGCTTCTTTGCCTGTTCAATACGGGCACTTCGTCGTCGATGTGCTGCGCGGTGATCTAGGCACGTCGCTTTACACCAACCGCCCAGTCACACAAGATATTGCGCAATTCCTGCCAGCGACACTTGAACTCGTTTTCTTGGCCGGTTTCATCATGGTGGCTGTTGGCTTGCCGCTAGGCATTCTTGCCGCGCACTATCGTGGGCGCTGGCAGGACCATTTAGTCCGCGTCATAGCATTGCTTACCGTATCTGCACCCGCCTTTGTCTGGGCTGTTATCCTAATGCTACTATTTGCTTTCTACCTCCCGTTGTTTCCCATCGCAGGGCGTATTTCAGATATATATGACATCGAACGAACCACCGGATTCCTAACGATCGACACGCTTTTGGCAGGAAATTGGACCGCCTTCGGTAGCGCGGTGCATCACCTTATCCTTCCCGCTATTGCGCTGTCCCTCTCGGGCATCGGCCAAGCCGCACGCCTGACCCGAGCCAACATGGTCGAAACCTATGATAAACCCTACATTGAGATGGCGCAGGCGTATGGCTTTTTCCCATCCCGCATCGCACGCAGCTATGCGTTCAAGCCGTCATTGATCCCGTCACTAACCATCATCGGATTAGATTTTGCCGCCATGCTCGGCAACGCATTTCTGGTCGAAGCGGTCTTTGCATGGCCCGGTCTATCCCGTTACGGTGTTGCCGTGATCCTGCGCAAAGACCTGAACGCGATCATGGGCACGGTCCTAATCATCGCCATCACATTCTTGATCGTCAACATCATCGTCGATCTGATGATCGCTTTCTTGAACCCACGCATTCGCTATTCAACGCGAGGGACATCATGATCCGCACTCTTCGTATTCTCGCGGCCAATCCGCTGAGCCTTCTGGGTCTGACCCTTGTAATCCTCATCACGCTGGCCGCGATTTTCGCGCCGTGGATTGCGCCTTTCCCTACCCACAACGGCGCTGTCGTTGATTTTCTCAATAACAACCGCCCACCATCGTCCCACAACTGGATGGGGACTGACTTGGTTGGTCGCGATATTTTTAGTCGCATCCTGTTTGCTTATCAGATCAGCCTAACCCTCGGCGTGGTTGTCCTCGCCATCGCGGTGCCCATCGGCACGATGATAGGCTTGCTAGCCGGCTACATCGGTGGCTGGCTTGAGATGGTCCTGATGCGCATAGTTGATGTGTTTCTGTCGATCCCACCGCTGGTTCTCGCGATTGCCATGATGGGTGTGTTGGAACCCACATTGACGAACGCCATGCTGGCCGTCACCGCAATGTGGTGGCCGTGGTATGCGAGGCTGGTTTATTCCATTGCACGAGGTGAGCGCGAAGAAGGTTATGTGCTGGCGGCCGAAGTCATTGGCGCTGGCGCTGGCCATATTGCGTTCCGCGAAATCCTGCCAAATTGCCTGCCCGCGATTATCACGAAAATGACGCTCGACATGGGCTTTGTGATTATCATTGCCTCGTCGCTCTCGTTCCTCGGTTTAGGAGTCCAGCCGCCCACCGCCGACCTTGGATCGATGGTCGCTGAAGGTGCACGATATCTTCCCGACAGCTGGTGGCTGACGGTCTTTCCCGGCCTCGCTATTCTGGTCGCTGTGTTTGGCTTTAACCTGCTGGGTGACGGCTTGCGCGATGTGTTGGGAGTGGATGAATGAGCCTTTTGCACATTAAAGACTTGCGCCTAGGGTTCAAAACACTGGCCGGACAGGTCGACGTTCTACACGGCATCGATCTTGATATCGCAGCTGGTGAAAAGATCGCTTTGGTTGGCGAAAGCGGATCCGGAAAATCCGTGACCGCCCGCATTGTCTTGGGCCTGCTACAGGAAACCCGTACCGCCCGCATCAACGGGACGGTTCAGTTCGACGGCCAAGACATCAACAGCATGTCTGCCCGCGATCGTGCGACGTTGCGCGGCACAGAAATGTCGATAATTTTTCAAGACCCGACGTCTTCGTTGAACCCGATGTTCACCATCGGCAATCAATTTACCGAAGTTTTGCGCCGTCGTGACCCTAAGCTGTCCAAAGCCGACAGCCACGTCCGCGCAACAACACTGCTTGACGAGGTTGCAATCCCCGATCCAGCTCGTGTGTTAAGGGCCTATCCGTTCCAATTGTCAGGCGGCATGAACCAACGTGTGATGATCGCTATGGCGTTGGCAAACAAACCCAAACTGCTGCTGGCAGATGAACCGGGCACGGCACTCGATGTTTCCGTCCAAGCCCAAACCTTGACCCTAATGCGCGACATGGTCGTCCAAAACGGGACGTCTGTTTTGTTCATCTCACACAATCTTGGCGTCGTGCGTGAATTTGCCGACCGGATTTACGTAATCTATCGTGGAAACATCGTCGAAGACGGGCCGACCGACGCATTATTTGCCAACCCACAACACGCCTATACGCGGGCGCTAATGTCCGCCGTGCCCCGCATCACAGGCGTCGGTATACCCGAAGTGCCGGAGGTCAGTGACGATTTCCTTGCGCCGCGCATAAGTCACGGAGATGCATTATGACGCTTCTTGCACTTAACGGTTTGACGAAGACATTTGAAACACCCACGGGTCCCGTTCATGCGGTCAGTGATGTTTCGCTGAATGTGCAGGCTGGTGAATGCCTCGCCATTGTTGGCGAAAGTGGATCTGGCAAAACCACGATTGCCAACATGATCCTTGGGATATTGGCAGCGACATCGGGCGAGATTGCATTTGATAGACAAACCCTGTCCGCCAAGCGCAGCGCCAAGCAACGCCGCCGCATTCAACTAGTTCAGCAAAACCCCTTATCGTCGCTTAATCCCAAACGCTCCATCGGGGCGTCGGTACGATTGGGATTGGACGTTTATGACATTGGTAAAAAATCCGGACGGTGGACAGCCGTCGAGGCTGCATTAGACGCCGTTGGCCTTCCTGGCAATATGCGTACTCGCGCCCCTGCATCCCTGTCGGGTGGACAACGCCAGCGGGTTAGCATTGCGCGTGCACTGGCCTGTGATCCGCGCCTGCTGGTCTTGGATGAACCGACATCAGCACTGGATGTGTTGGTTCAGGCACGCGTTTTGCTTCTTCTTAATGACTTGCGAGCCAAGCATGGGCTCACCTACATTTTCATCACGCATGATCTGGCCGTTGTCCGCAACGTTGCAGATCGCGTCGCAGTCTTCCAATCCGGCCAATTGGTCGAACTTGGCGAAACTTCGCAAATATTCTCGGCTCCAAAGGCCGCTTATACCCGTCAATTGATTGGCGCAGTGCCCGTCGTTGACGCGGCAGAACTTAATCTCAGAAACAAACTTGCGGAGGGCGTATGACCGACTTCACCAAAGCCATAGCATCGACAGATCAACCGATGGCCACTTTCAAAGCGCTCGAAGAGTTGGTTGATAAAACCATCGGTGTAAAGCTATTTACCCTCATGGAAGTGGATAACGTGCGCGGTGTGGCGCGGCGCAACTACTCCAACATGCCAGATGCCTATGCCACCAGTGGCGAAAAACCAATCCAAGACAATTCATGGACGGAACAAGTCCAAGGCCGACATGAGACATTCGTTGCCAATTCTATCGAAGAGATCGCAGCCGTTTTCCCCGATCATGAACTGATCCAATCCTTGGGTTGTGAAAGCTGCATGAATCTTCCGATTGTCGTGAACGAGCGGGTGATTGGAACACTCAATTGCTTACACGATGCCGGGCACTTTACGCCTGAGCGTGTTGGAGCAGCTGAAAGCCTAAAACAGGCAGGCGCTTTGGCGTTCCTGCTTGAAGCATACCTTAAGAAAGAGGCCAATTGATATGACAACCACCAAACGCATTGCCACGGACGTTGGCGGCACCTTCACCGATCTGGTCGCTATTGAAACGGGCCCAGAAGGGATGAAAATCACAACGGCCAAGTCTGACACTACACCACCCAACTTTGAAACCGGCGTGCTGAATGTGATGGCTAAAGGTGGCATCGATCCTAAAGACGTAGATTTCATGGTCCACGGCACCACAGTTGTCATCAATGCGCTGACGGAGCGCAAAGGCGTCACTGTTGGCCTGATCACAACTGAAGGCTTTCGCGACACCATCGAAATCGCACGCGGCAACCGTCCTGATTTCTTCAACCTACACTATGAAAAACCAGAACCATTTGTACCACGCTACCTGCGTACTGAGGTTCCCGGTCGCATGACCTATCTAGGTACAGAGCGAATTCCGCTTGATCTGTCCGGTGTCTCCGACATCGTCACTCATTTCCGCGCTGAAGGCGTGCAGGCCGTGGCGATTTCTCTGCTGCATTCTTACGCGAACACCGCCCACGAAGAGGCCGTCTTGGCCGAAGTTCAACGCCTTTGGCCTGACGTATCGATTGTGGCGAGCCATCAAATCACCCGCGAATGGCGGGAATACGAGCGGTCCAATACCGCCGTTCTGTCGGCTTATGTGCAACCCGTTGCGGCGCGTTACTTGGGCAATCTTGACGACAGCCTGCGCGCCCAAGGACTGCCGCAAAGCCCCTACATCATGCAATCGAACTGTGGTGTAGACAGCCTTGCTGCGACATCTGCCGTACCAATTACGATGGTCGAAAGCGGCCCTGCCTCAGGATTTTGGGGCGCTGCCGAGCTGGGAAAATTGATCGACGAACCTGACATTCTTGCGCTCGACATCGGTGGCACCACTGCGAAG
>CAJXTP010000193.1 GCA_913061335.1 uncultured Loktanella sp. | reverse complement strand
GCAGCCACCGCACCGAAAACGCGATCCAATCCCAAACGATTGCTAGATCATACATTGCGGTCTCTCCTAATTTTTCATCATCCTAGGCGACTGCCTATTGTTCCGCTATTGCCTCAAATAACCAAGCAGCATCAAAAGAAGCAACATAATGCCGTGTGCGCGCCTTAGCTGCCGCGGTAAGTACTGTAGCTGAACGGCGACAGCAGCAGCGGCACATGATAGTGCGAGGCCTCTGACATTCCGAACCGAATTGGGATGATATCCAAGAAACGCGGATCTTCTGGCGGCGTGCCAACCGCATCAAGATAGCCACCTGCATGGAAAACCAATTCATAGGTGCCCGTTGCAAAGTCACCGGCAGGCATAATTTGTTCGTCCGTGCGCCCGTCATCATTTGTAACCAACGTTTTGAGGTGCGTGCGGCTGTTCTTTTCTATCTTGAACAGCTCAATTATCATGCCCTCGGCGGGGCAGCCGCGTGCTGTATCAAGCACGTGGGTTGTCAGGTATCCAGTCATCTTTGCTATCCTTTAGCTGCGCTGTGTCAGTGGCCGCAGGCCCATGTGTCGGTTCACGTCTTTATAAAGCAGGTAGCGGAAACGACCCGGCCCGCCCGCATAACAGGCCTGCGGGCAGAACGCGCGCAGCCACATATAGTCGCCCGCTTCGACTTCGACCCAATCCGCATTCAGGCGGTAGGCGGCTTTGCCTTCGAGGACGTAAAGCCCGTGTTCCATGACGTGGGTTTCCAAGAATGGGATCACCCCGCCGGGTTCGAACGTGACAATGGTTACATGCATGTCATGGCGCAGGTCCGTTGGCTCTACAAAACGAGTGGTCCCCCATTTGTCGTCGGTGCCTGCCATCATTGTCGGCGGAATGTCTTTTTCGTTGGCGATGATAACCTCTGGGTAGGGTATGCCAGCGACCGGTTCATAAGTTTTGCGAATCCAGTGGAACCGCAGCATTTCGTTGGTAGTATTGCGCAGGGTCCAGCCGGACGCGGGCGGCAGGAACGCATAGCCGCCGGGTTCAAGCGTGTGGACCTCGTCGTTCACCGACAGGGTTGCGGACCCTTCGACGATGAACAACACGCCTTCGGCACCGTCATCGGTTTCAGGCTGGTCCGAGCCGCCGCCGGGCCCGACTTCCATGATGTACTGCGAAAATGTTTCGGCGAAACCAGTCATTGGTCGCGCGATAACCCATAGGCGGGTGTCATCCCAATGCGGCAGAAAGCTGGTGACGATGTCGCGCATTGTCCCCTTGGGGATCACGGCATAGGCATCTGTGAAAACAGCCCGATCTGTGAGCAGCTGATCTTGACCAGGAAGGCCGCCGGTTGGGGCGTAATATTTTGCAGACATCAAAAATCCTAACAAGTTCATGAATTGACATAAATATGATGCGGGCGGCGGCATTTACCACCCTTAATGGTTCAACAGCACCTTTCGGATTGTTTTGATAATGAAAGCTACTTTGTGGATAAATGCGGTAGTGGCCGTGATTTGTTCCCAATTGCGGGACCCGAGTTTACGCGTCTCGATATGTGCCATATGAAGGTTTTGGTACAACGATATGTGTTGTGCTGAACGGATACGTGGTGCGATTCTGCAAAGAGTTGACGCAAAGTGCGACAGGAAAATGACGGTATGGCCGAAAGCCCACAAGTTAACAACGCATCGCAATCATCTGATAACACAACGGTTTGTGACGTTTCACACGCAGCCCGTTTGTCTGTTGCACCTATGATGGACTGGACGGATCGTCATTGTCGGTATTTTCATCGGCTGATGTCGAAGCAGGCGTTGCTTTATACTGAAATGGTGACGGCGCCTGCGGTGATCCACGGCGATCGCGCCCGTCTTTTGGATTTTAGTGCGGCTGAGCATCCGTTGGCTATCCAGCTTGGTGGCTCTGACCCTGTGCAATTGGCGCAAGCCGCCCGCATCGCCGCCGATTGGGGCTACGCAGAGGTGAACCTGAACTGTGGCTGCCCGTCGGACCGCGTGCAATCGGGGTCGTTTGGGGCGGTTTTGATGGAGAATGCCCCCTTGGTTGCCGACTGTGTTGCTGCGATGCGTGCTGTTGTTGATGTGCCTGTCACCGTGAAATGCCGCATTGGTGTTGATGATCAGGAGCCTTCTGCGATCTTGCCAAATTTTCTGGCGCAGGTCAGTGCTGCGGGCTGTGATCGGTTTACCATTCATGCACGTAAGGCTTGGCTCAAGGGCCTAAGTCCTAAGGAAAATCGCGATATTCCGCCGCTGGATTACGATCTGGTACACGAGATGAAGGGGCTGTTCCCGCATCTGCATTTGTCGGTGAACGGCGGCGTGGCTGATCTGGATGCCGCAAAGGGTTTCTTGGACCGTGGTCTTGATGGCGTGATGATTGGGCGGGCGGCCTATCATACCCCCGCCGAGGTTTTACTGAATGCTGATGCGGTGATTTTTGGCAGTGGCGAGTCCCACAGTGCCGAAGAGATAGTGCATTTAATGCTGCCTTATATTGAGGCGCATTTGCAGACCGAAAGAGGACGCTTGCAGCAGATTACCCGCCATATGTTGGGGCTGTTTCAGGGCCGCCCCGGTGCCCGTATGTGGCGCAGGTATTTGTCGGAAAACGTTCACCGCGACGGTGCGGATAGCCGCGTGGTTTTGGATGCGCTGGCCTATGTCACGCAGGAAGCCGCATGATGGGCGTGGAGGACGGGCTGAGCACGCTGATCACGATGGGCGTACTTTTGTTGGCGGTTGGGGCCTTTGCAGGCGTGCTTGCCGGGCTGTTGGGCGTCGGTGGCGGGATCATCTTGGTGCCTGCGTTTTTCTATGTATTTCAAGCCCTTGGGTATCCTGATTTTCAACTGATGCAGGTTTGTTTGGCCACATCGTTGGCCACGATCATTGTCACGTCTATTCGGTCGGTGATGGCGCATAACAAAAAGGGCGCGGTTGATTGGGACATATTGCGCAGTTGGGCACCGGGAATTGTGCTGGGTGCAGTTGTCGGGTTTTTCATAGCCTCATCGCTGCGGTCTGCGACATTGCAGATGATCTTTGGCGTGCTCGCAATTATCGTCGGGCTTTATATGACGTTTGGCAAAGCGCATTGGCGTGTTGGTAATGCGATGCCCACAGGTGTTGCCCGCATCGTGTTGTCGCCCGTGCTTGGCTTTTTGTCGGTGTTGATGGGCATTGGTGGTGGATCTTTTGGCGTGCCGACAATGTCGTTATACAATGTGCCGATCCACCGTGCTGTGGCGACTGCCGCCGGATTTGGTGTGATTATTGCGGTCCCGTCCGTGATCGGGTTCTTGACCGTTGATCTGCTGGCGGCGCCACCATTTACGATTGGTGCAGTCAACTTGCCTGCATTTATATTGGTGATCGCGATGACGTTGATTACGGCCCCTTGGGGCGCGGCCTTGGCGCACCGGATGGACCCGAAGCCGCTCAAGCGTGTGTTTGGCGTGTTTTTGATATTGGTGGCGATCAATATGCTGCGCAAGGCCGTTGGGTGGTAGATCTTGGCTATGAAGTCGTGCCGGTTGATCAGCGCGTGACTGACTGGGCCGAGGCCGCTTACGAAGCCGCAATGAGGCTTGATACGTCGATGCGCCGTCATGGTGGGACTTGGTTCGTTGGCGTTGATGTATTGCCAAATGCGCCGGATGGATCGGTGGACGGTGTCCCGATGCCGTTTGCCCATCTGGCGCCGGACTGGCACGCCGCACAGGTGTCGATCGTTTATGACGGTTATCCGCGCCGCGACGATGATGAAAGCGAGGCGGCGCACCGTTTTCGCATGCACCGTGACGCCGCCCATATGGATGGGCTTTTGCCCGAAGGCCCTGATAAGCGCCGCCATTTGCGTGAACCGCACGGGTTTATCATTGGCATGGCACTGAATGAGGCAACGGCCAGTCCACTGGTTGTTTGGGAAGGCAGTCACCACGTGATGGGCACCGCCTTTGCGCGTATATTTGAGGGGATCGATCCGGTGGATTTCGGCGATCTTGACGTGACGGACGCCTATCAAGCGGCGCGCCGCGAGGTGTTTGACACCTGCCGCCGTGTCGAAGTGCCGACGGGCGTGGGTGAGGCTGTGATATTGCACCGGCACCTAATCCACGGCGTTGCACCTTGGGCGGGTGATGCCCCAGATGAGGGGCGTATCATCGCGTATTTTCGCCCTATTGCAGGTTTTGCTGATTGGCTTTGACGTTGTGCCGCCTCCGGCGGGAGTATTTTGAACAAAGCGAGGCATTAGCGTTTGTGGAAGTCTGCCAGTGTTTTACCTGCCTCATCGACAAAAAGGCTGGGGAGTATCTGTAGGGTTTCGATTTGATCGATCCTGAGTTCGGAGAACCCACGTGTTTTTTCGCACCACACAAGGCAGGTCCAAAGCCGTCCCCAGTAATCAAGCTGTAGTGGCCGCACAGTTTTGTCGCCGTCAGGAAACCCGAGTCTGAGCTTTTGGCGGGTCCGAATGGCCTGCCGTATCATCGGCAGATGTTGAAAGCCACGGGCCGCGTCCGCAAATGGATAGACCGCAAACCCGTAGCCTGTGGGCGCGCGTGCGCGGTCTTCTGGCATCACAGCGTCGAGTTTTGCCGACAGGGTACGGGCTGCGGCGGACAGTTCGGCGTCCGCGTTTTGACCAACGGCTTGCAAGCCAATGTGCAGCGCCTCGACTTCGGTCATTGTCAGGTTGAGCGGGGGCAGGGTGATGGCCGCGGTGACGCGGTAGCCGACGCCGCGCTCGCCCTCAATTGGCACACCTGAGGCCGCAAGCGTATCCATGTCGCGGTAGATCGTGCGCAGCGACACATCGGTGGCGCGGGCCAAGTCGACTGCTTTGTGAAGCGTCCCGTCGCGTAAGATCTGAATGAGGGACATAAGGCGGTCGGCGCGGCGCATGGGTGATTCCTTACTGGGTGTGTGTAGTTTGCCAATTTTCCGGCAACTGACAAGTTTATGTCACAACTATCTTTGAAACGGTGAAATTAAGGGGTTTTTGCGCCTTCCATCGGGAGTGAAACGCCCCTATCTCTTAGTGTAAGCGTATGACCTGCCCTGCGATTGGGGTGGAAATAGGAGAATACTCAAATGCTCAATAACATTGGTTTGCCCGGTCTTTTGCTGATCGCGGTTGTCGTGCTCGTCCTTTTTGGACGTGGCAAAATCTCGTCCCTGATGGGCGAAGTTGGCAAAGGCATAACGGCGTTCAAAAAGGGCGTAGATGACAGCAAGGCAGAACTTGAAGAAGGTTTGTCCGACGTCAAAGACGTGACCCCTAAGTCTGAAAAAGACGAAGCCTAAGTCCCAATTAAGGAATAGCGTATGTTTGGCCTTGGCTGGAGCGAAATGGTACTTGTCGCCATTGTGGCCCTGATCGTGATCGGCCCCAAGGATCTTCCTGGGATGTTCCGCACGGTGGGGCAATTTACCGGAAAAGCACGCGGCATGGCTCGCGAGTTTAGCCGTGCTATGGAGTCGGCGGCGGACGAGTCTGGTATGAAGGACATTTCGTCGAGCTTAAAAGCGGCCGCAAATCCGCAAAAGTTCGGGATTGATAAAATCGGCGAAGCGACGGGGTTTTCACCGGGTCCTGCCACACGCGAATTGACCGAGCAACGCGCTGCCAAAAAGGCGCAGATGTCGGATGCGATGGGCAAGGCAGCTGTCTCTTATACACATCTG
>CAJXTP010000192.1 GCA_913061335.1 uncultured Loktanella sp. | reverse complement strand
GAGATGTGTATAAGAGACAGAGACGCATCAAGCCCCCGATACGGCCCCCTCGGATGGCCCAAACATGATTCCACTTGGCCAGATGGGCGCACTGGTAGAATCCTTGATGGCATTTGATGCATTGGCCAAGGCAGACCCACTGCGCGTTTGATTGACACACCCCGCGGGGTGGCTAATGTCGCCCTATGCGTATCATTATCATTTGCCTTTCCCTGCTGATTGCCCTGCCCGCCTTTGCCCAAGACGAGGGCGGCACAATTTCAGCCACATCCAGCACAGGGCAAGACGCTGCAATCGCGACCCGTATTCGTGACATTCTAGACGCCCTTGGGCATTCTGATGACATCACGGTGATGGTCGACGACGGCGTGGTCACCCTGCGCGGCACGGCCAACTCCGCCCCTGAAATCAACCAAACAGCCGGCGTGGCAGGTCGCGTTGAGGGCGTTGTCGCTGTGCGCAATGAAGTCACCGAGACCACCGAAATTGGTCGCAGACTTGACCCCGCGGTTGAACGATTTCGGACTCGTATGGAACAGCTTATAGCGTTCATTCCACTCGCTTTGATTGGAGCGATAATATTCGCAGGCATTGTCATCATCGGCTTTGCAATTGCGCGCATGCGACAACCGTGGAACCGCATAGCACCCAACGCGTTCATCGCTGAGCTTTACCGCCAATTGGTCCGTCTGATGTTTGTCGTCGGCGCGCTTGTGATCGCATTGGACGTCATGAATGCGACCGCCCTACTGTCCACGATATTGGGCGCAGCAGGCATCATCGGACTAGCCCTTGGTTTTGCCGTACGCGACACAGTCGAGAACTTCATAGCATCGATCATGTTGTCAATCCGCCAACCGTTTCGACCCAATGATACGGTCGAGATTAACGGCGACCAAGGTCGCGTTATCCGCCTTACCAGCCGTGCGACGATCCTATTGTCGTTTGATGGCAACCACATCCGCATTCCCAATGCGACAGTATTCAAAAGCCGGATCGTGAACTTCAGTCAAAATGCAGAACGCCGATTCAAATTTTCCATACTGGTCGACCGTGAAACTGATTTACAAGCCGCACGCGCGCTGATGGAACAAACCGTCCAAGACCTTCCTTTTGTTTTAGACACGCCAGTAGCCTCCGTCTGGATCGAGTTGATGGGACCCGCTGGTGCCGAAATGACCGTCACCGGTTGGGTCAACCAAAACGAAACCTCCACCGTTTTGGCCAAAGGCGAAGCAATCCGGCAAGTAAAGCGTTCCCTTATGGCCGCTGACATTGCCATGCCCGACGCCACGCAAACGATAATCGTCAAACGCGAAAACACCGTGCAACCGATCCAAACTGAAACCGCAACGGTTACGCCAGTGACAACTGAAGCCGACCGCGCCTTGACCCGTATCGTCGAGGCAGAACGCAGCGAAACCAACTCCCAAGACCTGCTCCGTGAAGATGCTGAAAAGGAATAGCGCTTTTTACGATTTCAGGGCTTGAACCGCTGCCCACTTCATCGTAATCACTGCGACGCTGATGGGGTGTAGCCAAGCGGTAAGGCAATGCTTTTTGGTAGCATGTACCGTAGGTTCGAATCCTACCACCCCAGCCAGCTCCCCCTCCCAATATCTTGTTTTTAATGTATAATATTTCATATCTGTATTTGCGTTCCCACATTTATTCCCACACTTGGTATTTTCATTATTGGTACTCAAGAAGGATATCGTGTTCTCGATTCCAATATTGATCATTCAGGAACATATCTTCGAAAGCGCTCAACATGGCAGGAAACAGGCAACTTTATTAACATTTCCTCGCCCCTCCTGTGTATTCGTGTGCCAAGCGAATTTGAAGATAGAGATCGCCTGAGTATGGGTTCACCAAAATAGAGAGATTACGTATCTCAAACCTGCACAAGCTTGCCCTTCATCCTCCGTGACTATAATGAAGCCAACGCTATTCTCTATCTCTCGCGTAGAGGTGCGGCTGCGCTTAGGCTGAGCGCAGCAAACTGAGGCCCAAAGTGTGTTGTCGCGAACGCGAGTGACTCAAAAGAGGCCGCAGTCGCTCAATAAATTCTGATTATCCCTACATATTGTGTTTTTTATCACGACAACGCCTTTTTGCACCACATATAGTATGTTAATAGCGTGGGACGCCAACGAACTTACCGGCACCCAAAGGTATCACAATGACCAAAGACGCACTTACTCAGCGAGGAGATCGGATTCTTCGTACGGCGGAGGCTGCTAGCAAGCTCGGGCTAGGCCGGACCTCGTTTTATTCTCTCCTCAAGGAAGACGACTTCCCCCGTCCCATTGCATTGAGCACTCGAGCACGTGGCTACTCTGAACACGAGCTTGATGCATGGTTGGCATCGCGCCCCCGTGCCTAGACGGCATTCACCGCATCGGTAGGAAGCCATCGAGGTTTGGCTTTCTGAGACTGAAGTACAATGCAGACGTTGCGCATTTTGCGGCTCAGGATGCAGATCTTCTGCATATCTGACAGAGAAAACTCCCATCAAAAACGCCTAGCAGGTTTCATCGAGTAGGGAAATAATGGCTAAAAAGGCTAAGAGCAAAGGTTTCTTTGCACTGGACGTTCACCAGTTTGAACGCATCCGACAGAATGGGTTCGGGGTCGAGGAAGCCGCCACCTATCTTTCACTTCTGAAAAGCACTGATCAGGGGAATGTAATCTCTTGCGGGGGCGTCCGATCGGTCATGGAATATTCCGGCTTGTCACGGGCGGAGGTGAAACGGGCTATCAACAAACTTGAGAGCAAAGGGTTGATCGAATGCTTGGAGGTCGAGCGCAAACGGGCGCGTAGAGCTGAGCGGTATAAACTGCCGATTCACGATTCCCGACAGTCACTCGGCCAAAAGGAACGTGGGATCGTGGGTGCCATCGAAGCGGGGCAACAGCCTCTTGGGAGCAGCGATATTCAAGCCGCGCATCGGGCCGCAACTAAGGGCTGGATCGAAAAGCGTTCCGACGGCTGGCAGGTAATAGAACACTCCAACACGGTCGCGTTCATCCCAAATAGCTTTGTGAAGGTTAGTGAGGGGCATTCCCCGCTTTACCGCCTCATGAATGGTGGCGAGCTGGGGCCGATCATGTTGGCGGCGGAGCTATATCAACTTCAAAACCTCATGGATGAACGGGGCGTGCCGCTGGAAATTGTTAGAGGTTATTTTCACGCTTCTGACAAAATTGATATTAAATTTGAACGGCACCGCCTGCATTGTCTGCGTTCTGATCGGCACTATGTGGATCAGGATACTGGTAAGGATAAAAGCATATCTCGTGCTCATAGTCACAGTTGGCGGGGCAAAGAAGGGCCGGCTTTCTGGGACAATATTAAAGCACTGGACGCGGCACACGTTATAGAATGGGCTGTCTACAGCGCGAACGGGAAACCCAACAAAAATGACGAATACGCTTATAACCGCCCTCAGCGGCCGCTTGGTGTTTTAAAAAATGGACGGCAGGTTCTCAACACACCAGAAAGTGCCCCCGCCTTCATGGCGTTCCTTGTCTACAAGCTGAAACAGGCAAAGGGCCAGCTCAGCCAAAGCCCGCAACAGTTGATAGAGGAATGGCAAAATGACGGTCAGATTTTTGCTTTTGAAAACACCTCAGTTTCGCATATTGAGGGCATTAGCATTCTACGTATGGCACACCGGGCTGGAACCGAAAATACGAAGGTCTGGTATCGTGATTTATGTGAAGAATGCGATAAAACGTTTTTTTTCATAGAAATGGCCGCGCGCTTATACTTTCCACAGATGTCTGATATAATTAGAGAAATTCAAGAAAAAAGATATTTTGAAAGCGCTATCTCAACTTAAATCAATGAATGCTCAACATAAGTTCAATTACAGATCAAACTTCTACTGCCGAAGGCTTAGCGATTTGACCCATTTATAGAAAAGTCACTAAATGAGACCTCAGCATAACTCCGTTTTGGTGGATTTCACGAAATTTTACCCAACAAAATCAATGGTATATTTTCGAGTTTTTATCAAAACAGGGGTTATGCAGACGTCACTAAATGAGACTGTCTGAAACCATCTCGCTTTTAAAGCAACACCGAAACCCTAGCGGAGGTGTTGAAATGCTTAGAAAATAAAAAGGCTTCGCCTGAGGTAACCTCGCGCACTATTACCAATGTGTTTTACCTTTGTCAGTATCGGCAGCAGCGCAGACAGGAAGCCCTGTGATAGGCAGCCGCCCTCGACACGCCACCAAAAACTTCAACGTTGGGTGCCTAACAACCCCCAAAATTGGGTCAATTTAGTCTTCGAGGTCATCGGATGCCAGTGATGGGAGCCTCGCACTGACAGCGCCGACCACAAGTCGGAGAAGCGTACAATTGGCGTTTCCACTGAAAAATGGACATTCCATATTCTCACTTTTGTTCCGCGGCCCCTTTCGAGTTGGGCTAAGCTGTCAAAAACGAACTATCGTGCGGGCACTGCCATCATGTCAGCGCACAAGGCGCACCATTAGGATCGCGGGGCATTGGCGGCATTGGATGCTTGGCGTGACCTAGAGTTAACGGGCATTTTTGAAGATTTCTGAATCATGCCAGCAAGCAATTCTGTCAGCGCGTCAGATGTATCGAGATCGCATGTATGATCCTTGGCGAAAAACCCAATGTGCTTCGCCAGTGCGTCGAGCGCGGCCATCTGGTCGTGCATCTTGACCTCTATGCCGTGCTGGGTCTCTTTGACGCCTGCAAACAGTGGACGCGATGCTTCGGGGATGTTGTCAGTTCCGGCGAAGTGCGCGCGCGCAATACCAAAGCCATCACATTCTGGACAGTCTGGATGCGGCGATTGACTGGCACGATATCCGTAACCGCCAAGGTCGCTCGGTTCGAGCATCATAATCTGCGCTACTTGACCGGCTGTATCGTACTTCTTGACGGCATCTGCGTATTCGCGGGAAGTTCGCCACTGAAAGTCGTGGTTGGTGCCCTGACAATAGCGACAGGCTCCGCGCATGAGCGATGTGAGCGTTGCGGGATCAGCATTGAGGATAGACAGGTATTTGTTGAGAGCATCCTCGATTTCGAACCCAATCTTGGTGGCGTATTCGGCTTCAAACTCGGCAATGCGCTGCGGAACGCCAGACTTAACATTGATTAACAATCTTGAGGCAGCGGCAGCAGCTACGTCATTACTCTTTGTATTGTATCCGGCACGTCGATAAGCAGCCCCACCGGCGCGATCCTTCATATATTCAAGGCAAAAAGCCTCGTGTCGGTTGTTTGGTAGCGCGCCCATCATCTGCAAATACTCCTTATTGAACCTGCCTTACGGGGATGTAATATATACATACCATATTTGGGGTATTTTAATACCTCAATTGCATGGTGATCTTATGAGTTTCGGCCGGGGCTCCAACTTTATCTCGATCAGTCATCTGAGTATATGGTTCTTAAATGTAGACCCATCCCTTAGGTTGAATTAGACTTAGTACATGACAGGCGAATCGAACAATCTCTCACGTTGGCAACAGGATCGACGTGCATTCATCGAGCACAGAGTGTTTTGGCGCGGGCGAGTTGGCCTGGCTGACCTGATGGACGTAATGGGGCTCAGTCGCGCTCAGGCCTCAAAAGACCTCAACAGCTACATCAGCGACCATCCCGATCATATCGTCTATGATAAAACGGCCAAAACTGTCTGACGTCAGCGCCTATGGGTCCAAATAGGGTAATTTGATAAGAGAGTGT
>CAJXTP010000191.1 GCA_913061335.1 uncultured Loktanella sp. | reverse complement strand
AGATCATGGTTGGAGATGCTGGAGCTTATGCAACTCAATTCAGCGGTTTTGTGTCGGACGTTAGGAAGATGCCTGGCGGAATTTTTGCTCACTATATATCCAACGATCATGGAGAGCTGAATGTAGGGGATTCCGTTCGCTTGGCTGTTGACGAGGATCGCCGGAATGGGATCCGCGCAAATCATTCGGTGACACACCTGTTGAACGAGGCGCTGCGGAATGCGTTGGGCGATCATATTGCGCAGCGTGGATCGCTGAATGCACCCGACCGGTTGCGGTTTGATTTCAGTCACGCCAAACCTGTTAGTGCTGCTGAATTGAGCAATGTGCAGGACGAAGTGAACGCGATGATCCGTCAAAATGACACCGTTCAAACCCGTATCATGACCCCCGATGATGCCCGCGCGATGGGTGCGCAGGCGCTGTTCGGTGAAAAATACGGCGATGAAGTGCGTGTTGTGTCGATGGGCCAGTTGGCGGGATCGGGTAAAGGGTCTGATGGATCGACGTATAGTCTTGAGCTTTGCGGTGGTACGCATGTTGCCCGTTTGGGCGAGATTGGCGCGTTTGTTTTGCTGGGCGATAGTGCGTCAAGTGCCGGAGTGCGCCGGATTGAGGCGCTGACTGGTAAAGCTGCGCTGGATCATATGGCGGATCAAAGTGAGCGACTGGCTGAGGTTGCGGGTTTGTTGAAAGCTCCAGTGGCCGATGTCGCCGATCGTGTGAAAACCTTAATGGATGAGCGTAAGGCGTTGAGCAACGATATTGCACAATTGCGCCGCGAGCTTGCGATGTCGGGTGGTACGAAGGCCGAGGTTGCTGTGCAAACGGTGAACGGTGTGCCTTTTCAGGCGCAGGTTTTGCAGGGTGTGACTGGCAAAGATTTGCCTGCGCTGATTGACGAAATGAAATCTCAGATGGGCAGCGGTGCTGTGTTGTTGATCGCCGATACGGGCGGCAAGGCCGCTATTGCAACCGGCGTTACTGCTGATTTAACTGACAGAGTCTCTGCTGTTGATTTGCTGCGTGCGGCGGTTCCTGCACTGGGTGGCAAAGGCGGCGGTGGCCGTGCTGATATGGCTCAGGGCGGCGGCGCGTCTGCTGAGGGCGCAGATCAGGCAATTGCTGATGCGAAAACTTATTTGGAGGGACTGAACTAATGACTGCACTTTGGATTGCCCATGTCACGGTGAGTGACGAGGCGGCTTATGGCGAATATGCGAAGCGTGCGACTGTTGCGATTGCAGATCACGGCGGGGTTTTCTTGGCCCGCGGTGGCGCGTTTGAACAATTGGAAGGGCTGGCACGTCCGCGCAATGTCGTGGCCCGTTTTCCGAGCCTAAGCGTCGCACATGACTGCTATAATTCGCCAGCCTATCAAGAGGCACTTGGGTTTGCCAAAGGTGCCAGTCAACGTGAATTGGTCATCGTTGAGGAAATTTAAGCGCAAGCTAGACGTATCGCCTGACACGAGCAGGTAATTGTCAGCGGACAAGGTTTGGGGGGGCGCGCACGTGGTGCCATCCTAAAGATAGCAGAAAAAAGGCGCGACCCTGATAAAGGATCGCGCCATTTTATTTAGCCTACTGAGCGTGACCGACGCTTACGTTCGATCGGATCAAGATAACGCTTACGCAAACGGATCGCGTTTGGCGTGACTTCAACCAATTCGTCGTCGTCGATGTAAGCAATCGCTTGTTCCAGAGACATTGTCACAGGCGTCGTCAAACGCACTGCTTCATCTGTACCGGATGCACGTACGTTGGTCAGCTGCTTGCCCTTCAAAGGGTTCACTTCAAGATCGTTTTCACGGCTGTGTTCGCCGATGATCATGCCTTGATAGACCGGTGCCTGCGCGCCGATGAACATCTTGCCGCGATCTTCGAGCTTCCACAATGCGAAGGAAACGGATGTACCGCTTCCCATCGAAATCAGAACGCCCTGACGGCGACCTTGGATCGCACCTTTGTAGGGGACCGTGCCGTGGAACAGGCGGTTCAAAACGCCGGAACCGCGTGTGTCGGTCAGGAATTCGCCGTGATAGCCGATAAGGCCACGTGACGGGACCAACGCGATGATGCGGGTTTTGCCTGCACCAGCTGGCTTCATTTCCAACAGCTCGCCTTTGCGTGGGCCAGTGATCTTTTCAACAACGGAGCCAGTGTATTCGTCATCAACATCGATGGTGACTTCTTCTACTGGTTCGTGGCGGACGCCGTCAACATGCGTGAAAATAACCTGCGGGCGCGAGATCGAAAGCTCGAACCCTTCGCGGCGCATGTTTTCGATCAGAACACCCATTTGCAATTCGCCGCGGCCTGAAACCTCGAACGCATCGCCACCAGGGGTGTCAGCAATTTTGATCGCAACGTTGACTTCACATTCTCTGGCCAGACGGTCACGGATAACGCGCGACTGAACTTTTTTGCCGTCTTTGCCAGCCAATGGGCTGTCGTTGATCCCGAACGTCACCGTAATGGTTGGCGGATCAATCGGTTGCGCGGGCAGGGGCACGTCAATGGACGGATCGCACAGCGTGTCGGCAACCGTTGCTTTGGTCATGCCTGCGATTGTGACGATGTCGCCAGCTTCTGCGACCTCGATGCCTGTTTGGCTAAGGCCACGGAACGCGAGGATTTTAGAGACGCGGAATTGCTCGATCTTTTCGCCGTCGCGGGTCATTGACTTGATGGTGTCACCCGCGCGCAGTGTGCCTGCTTCAACACGACCTGTCAGGATACGACCGATGAATGGGTCGGCGGACAGTGTTGTTGCCAACATCTGGAATTTCTCATCGCGGCGAGACAATTGCGCTGGGGCTGGGACGTGCTCAACAATAAGGTCGAACAACGCGTCAAGGTCCTTGCGAGGTCCGTCGAGGTCTTTGTCACACCAGCCAGCGCGGCCAGAGGCAAACATGGTTGGGAAATCAAGCTGGTCGTCGTCTGCTTCAAGTGCTGCGAAAAGGTCAAACACTTCGTTGACCGCATTGTCTGGGTCGCCGTCTGCTTTGTCGACTTTGTTCACAACGACGATCGGGCGCAGGCCAAGAGCCAGCGCTTTAGATGTTACGAATTTGGTCTGTGGCATCGCACCTTCTGCAGCGTCAACAAGCAGCACAACACCGTCAACCATCGACAGGATGCGTTCAACTTCACCGCCAAAATCTGCGTGGCCAGGTGTGTCAACGATGTTGATACGGACACCTTTCCATTCAACAGACGTATTCTTTGCAAGAATGGTGATGCCGCGTTCGCGTTCAATATCATTGCTGTCCATCGCGCGTTCTTGCGTGGCTTCGTTTGCACGGTACACACCAGATTGCTTTAGTAGTTCATCGACGAGCGTTGTTTTGCCGTGGTCAACGTGGGCGATAATAGCGACGTTACGGATTTCCATGAGGTGAGCTTTCTAGCGGTTGGGACGGATGCCGGACTGCGGCAGTTGCGCGCGAATAACGCGGCAAGCGCTGAAAGGGAAGGGCAAATCCGTAGGATGGGTTTTAACCCATCTTGGTTAGTGGGTCGCGCTGCTTGAAAATAGGTGAATTACCAGAATTCCAACAAGGATTAGCCCCATACCCGCAACAGCCGGAAAATCGAGCTTTTGCCCAAAGGCTATAAACCCAATGATCGCAATCATAACGATTCCAACGCCCGACCAAAGCGCATAGGCGATGCCAACGGGGATCACTTTTAGTGCAAGCGCCATAAGATAGAACGACGCCGCATAGGAGACGACACAAATAGACGCAGGCCAAAACTTGGTGAACTGCGCGCTTGCCTGCAGGGCAGTGGTGCCGATGGTTTCTGCGATGATCGCAAAGAGCAGAAAGATATAGTGTTGTGGCATCTGCCCCTCCATTGTTGCGCCGACGCTAGCCGTTAATGAGGACACAAAAAAGGGGCCAGTTTGCACCAGCCCCGATTTCCTCGTCATTTAGCATATGCTTACATTGCAGCGTTAAGATTCTCGCTGATTTTCTCCAAGAAGCCTTCAGTGGTCAGCCATTTCTGATCAGGGCCTACCAGCAGAGCCAAGTCTTTGGTCATTGAGCCGGACTCGACTGTGTCCACGACGATTTTTTCCAATGTTTCGGCAAAGTTCATCAGCTGCGTGTTTTCATCCAGCTTGGCGCGGTGCTTCAATCCACCAGTCCATGCGAAGATCGACGCAATGGAGTTGGTTGATGTCGCTTGTCCGGCTTGGTGCTGACGGTAGTGACGTGTCACTGTGCCGTGCGCTGCTTCTGCTTCGACGACTTTGCCATCTGGCGTCATCAACTGCGATGTCATCAAGCCGAGTGAGCCAAAGCCTTGCGCCACTGTATCTGACTGCACGTCGCCGTCGTAGTTTTTACAAGCCCAGACAAACCCGCCGGACCATTTCATCGCTGCCGCGACCATGTCATCGATCAAGCGGTGCTCATATGTGATGCCAGCCGCTTTGAATTTATCTGCGAATTCTTCCTCAAACACCTTGGCGAATAGATCCTTAAAGCGCCCATCATAGGCCTTTAGGATAGTGTTCTTGGTGGACAGGTACACAGGCCAGCCCATTTTCAGGCCATAGTTCATCGATGCACGCGCAAAGTCGATGATCGAGCCGTCGAGGTTATACATGCCCATCGCCACGCCAGCCGCAGGTGCGTCGTAGACTACTTTTTCAATAACGTTACCGTCTTCGCCCACAAATTTCATTGTCAGTTGACCGGGGCCAGGCATCAAGAAATCGGTTGCTTTATATTGGTCGCCAAATGCGTGGCGTCCAATGACAATCGGTTGTGTCCAACCCGGCACAAGGCGCGGGACGTTGGAACAGATGATCGGCGCACGGAACACAACACCGCCAAGGATGTTACGGATGGTGCCGTTTGGTGAACGCCACATTTCTTTGAGGCCGAATTCTTCAACGCGCTGTTCATCAGGTGTGATCGTCGCACATTTGACGCCAACACCGTATTTTTGGATCGCATGCGCCGCGTCGATTGTGATTTGGTCATTGGTCTCGTCACGGACTTCCATGGCAAGATCGTAATACTTTAGATCAACGTCCAGATAGGGCAGGATCAGCTTTTGCTTGATGAAATCCCAAATGATGCGTGTCATTTCATCGCCGTCGAGCTCGACGATGGGGTTTGCGACCTTAATCTTTGACATTGTTCGTCTCCGGTTACTAATTTGTCCGCTCCATAGCGCAATACGTAGGCCATGAAAAGACTGTATACCGTTGTATGCTGAATATTTCTATCGCGAGGCGCGATTAATCGTGATGTCGACCTGACCAGTGCCAATAAAACGACTTTAGATTTGTGTGGCCCCGCAGAAGACAAAAGAGAGCGTCAGGTGAACTCATGTTTCACTGAATGACATCTGACAGTGAATGGGTGTTACGGAGGCTTAAATAATAACGTCGCGGGCTATCCCAACCAAGCAACTGCGATGATGCATCCTGCATCATTCCGTATGATTTACTAAACCAAAACAAATTATCAAAGCCTGTTTTGTCTAGAAATCTGAGCGGCCTTGAATAACGAAACCCGGATGTTGCACAGTAATCAACGCATTTGACTTGAGCGAAGTTGGTAAGAAGTGACAGAATGAATGCCATTATAACGGCGTTGTCGTTCGCCGTGACGCCTTTCATTTCTACGACTTCAATCGGGGCAGCCAATGACTACGAAGCGCAGTTTTTCGGGGATGTAAAATTCGTCATTTCGAATGATCTGTTGGTAGCGACCTGATGGGAGAGCGCGGTTAGCGAGATCAATTTACCGGTCATCGGAAGTTTTCGGCGATGTATTGAGGTCGAGGTTCTTCAAGGTCTGTCTCTTATACACA
>CAJXTP010000190.1 GCA_913061335.1 uncultured Loktanella sp. | reverse complement strand
CTACACCTCTCTATTCGTCGGCAGCGTCAGATGTGTATAAGAGACAGCTGCAGGGCTTACCGACTATAACGGCCAACAAGTCCGCACGCTGATCCCCAATTTGATTGAAAGCACGGAAATCATCCGCGCACAAAGACGGATCAAATCAGACGCTGAAGTCGACATGCACCGCCGCGCAGCAGCCCTATCTGATGATGCGCTTGATGCGGGCATAGCAACCACCCACGCAGGCGCATTTGAAGGGGACATTCTGTCCGCTATGCAAGGCGCCGTGTTCAAAGGCGGCGGCGATTACGCTGGCAATGAATTCATCATTGGATCAGGCGAAGGGGCGCTGCTGTGCAGATATTTCTCCGGCCGTAGACACCTTGATCCATCCGACCAACTCACACTTGAATGGTCCGGCGCATATGCGCGCTATCACGCCGCCATGATGCGCACGGTCGTCATCGGGCAACCGTCCAACAGCCACAAACGCATGCACGCAGCCTGCGCCGAGGCATTGCAGGCTTGCGAAGCCGCCATTCGGCCCGGCAACCCGATGGGCGACGTATTTGCCGCGCACGCAAAGGTATTCGACAAACATGGGTTCAGCCATGCGCGGCTAAAGGCATGTGGGTATGGCATGGGCGCAATCTACAACCCGATCTGGGTCGATTTCCCGATGTTTTATGAAGGAAACCCGCTGCTTATGCAGGTTAACCAAGTGTTTTTCCTGCACATGATCCTGATGGATAGCGACAGCGGCGACGCTATGACGCTTGGCCATTCAGTGCTTGTCAAACCAGACGGGATTGAACGGCTATCGCGTCACGGGCTAGGCCTTGTTACCTGCTAACCACGCCTCTGCGGCGTCTGCTTGTTCGGGCTTGAACGTTTTGATTTTCATCTTTGGGATCACCGCACCTTCGATTGCAGCTGCCCTGCGAACCCATGCCTTGTCAGATATCACAGCAATCTTTCCGAAACGCTTAAGCAGTCCAAACAGCTTGGGAATTCGTATAGCTTCGGCCATGACCGCATTAAATGTCGGCCATTTGAACCCTTCAATCCGGTACAGCATCACGCCCTTTTCAAAACCTCCGGACAAGGCCAAAAGTTCGGTCAAACCAGATGCCATCTCTGGGCCGGTAATCTTCCCTTGAATAGTAAGATCAATGCGGACGTCAGATACGCGTGCCACGGTAAACATGTTCAGTTCTCCTGTTTTACTTTCTGAAACTTTGGACCCACAGCATGAGAATTGCTTTGATGTAGATCAATTGGCTTGTCTGGTCGGTGTCGGTGCACCATATCATAAATATGCTTCGCTTTGCCCCCATCCTGCTCGCCCTGCTTTACGGGATTGCCATGTACCGATTTTCGGTCTGGCGGACATCCAAGGAATTGGACGCCAAATCCACCGAACTGGCCGACCCGATCCTGAAATCATTGACCCAAGACTTGGCGCGCGCACTGGATTTGCCACGGATCAAAGTACACATCTACGAAATCGAACCGGTCAACGGGCTTGCCGCCCCCGACGGGCGCATTTTTATCACGCGCGGGTTTTTCAACAAATACCGTGCGGGCGACGTCACCGCAGCCGAGCTGGCAAGCGTGATCGCACATGAACTGGGGCATGTCGCCTTGGGTCATTCACGGCGCCGCATGATTGATTTCTCAGGGCAAAACGCGATGCGCACAGCACTTGCGATGGTCCTTGGCCGCTTTATCCCTGGCGTTGGGCCACTGCTTGCTGGCGCGTTGATGTCGCTGCTCGCTGCCAAGCTATCACGCAAAGACGAATACGAGGCTGACGCCTATGCGTCTGCCTTGTTGACCAAAGCGGGCATCGGCACCGCGCCGCAAATCTCATTGTTTCATAAATTGGAAACGCTCACTGGCGCACGCGGTGCCACAACGCCCGCATGGACCATGAGCCACCCCAAAACCGACCTGCGGATCAAGGCGATCGAATCCAACACACATAAGTGGAAAATCGACTAGACCAGCGCCTTGCCAAAACGCGGCAACCGCGCCTTTTTCATCAGCGCGCGCATTTCCCAGCTTTCGCCGCCCATCGCATGGGCTTGGGCCAAGACGGCATCGGCGACGCCGCGCATACCAATTGGGTCTTGCGCCAACATACGGCAGCAAAATTCATCAGGGCCGAACCGGATCAGCCCTTCATCCGTAAGAATGTCGCGCGGGAAGTCTTTGTTATTCATTGTCATTATGCCATCGCACGATCCTGAAATCGCAGCGGCCAGCACATGCACATCATCCGCATCAGGCAGCCAAAGCCGTTGCTCTAGCCCACCCTTCACAGGGACAATCGCGCGTGGAAATGCCGCGTTCAACATCACGATTTCACCGCGCGCGAACACTTCGGCAGCATCATCAATCTTGCGGGTGGCACGCGCCCACTCTTCCAGAATGCGGTCCGACCAGCGGGGTTCAAACAACCCCAGCTTGGCCGCACCAAGAACGACCTCGCGCATGACCGTTGGGTACAATACGCAAGCGTCGATCAGCACTCTCATAGGCGGAAGAACACGGCTTTCAGGTATCCGCTTTCAGCCAAATGCGGCAGAATCGGATGATCAGGACCAGCAAAACCAGTGCTAATCACTTGGCTACGACGGCCTGCGCGTCCAATGCCGCGTGCAGATGCATTGCGGAACTTGGTCAGATCAGCGGCATGTGAACATGAACATACGCCCAAATAGCCGCCGTCCTTGACCAAAGCAGCCGCCAAACGGGCCACACGTTCATAGGCACGCAAACCAGCGTCCAACGATTTGCGACCAGGCGCAAACGCAGGCGGATCACAGATCACAACGTCAAACTGCGCGCCTTCTTCGGCCAATGCTTCAAGCACAGCAAATGCATCGCCACGGCGAGTCTCGAACTTATCCGACACACCCATCACGGCAGCACCGGCATTCGCAAGTTCAAGCGCAGGTGCAGAGCCATCAACCGCAAGCACGGATTTCGCACCATTGGCCAATGCAGCAAGGCCAAAGCCGCCAACATGGCTAAACATATCCAAAACATCGCCGTCTTTTGCCAGATTAGCCGCAAACGCATGGTTGGGACGTTGGTCAAAGAACAGGCCAGTCTTTTGACCGCCCATCACGTCGGCCATATATTTCGCGCCGTTCATCGTGGCCTCAATCGGGCCAGTCGGGGCAGTGCCACGCATAACGACGGTCTTTTCCTCTAAACCTTCAAGCGTGCGCGCACGGCCAGTGCCGTTCATGATAACAGTCGTGACGCCGGTGACTTTCATCAACGCATCAACAAGTGTTTCAATCAGAACATCAGCCCAAGCAGCGTTCGGCTGCACAACAGCCACATCGCCAAACCGGTCCACGATGACACCCGGAAGGCCATCAGCCTCGGCATGTACAAGGCGGTAAAACGGATCAGGGTACATCAAGGCGCGATGCTTCAGCGCACGTTCAAACTTGGCTTCAAACCAAGCGGCATCAATCGCGACATCAACGTCACGCTCTAGCATACGGCAGAAAATCTTGCTGGCGGTATTCACAGCGACAAGGCCCATTGGGCGGCGCTCTGCGTCTTCAAGAATTGCGATTGTTCCGGCAGTCATCGCCTTAGTACGGCGATCAGTGACGACTTCGTTGGCGTAAACCCAAGGGAAGCCGTGCCGAATGGCACGGGCATCGCCCTTAGGATTTAGGCGTACAACGGAAAAAGAGGGCTGGTCCATGACCGCCCTCTTAATCGCAAACATATCCGTTTGAAAGTCTTAGATCGCAAACAAACCTGTTTGGACTTTTTAGATGTTATACGTGCCCGACAATTCATCCTTGAACACTTGGGTCAGAAAATCGGTAACACGTACCTTTTCGGTCTGACCGCGTTGTTCCTGCATCAGCGCAGCAATACCGCCCGGTGCAGAAAGATCGGCCTCAATCAGGCGCGCCTCTTCAATGATCTCACCGGTGATAGCGTTGCGGACCGAAATCGTGAACACGATGTTATACACACCACCGATCGAGAAACGGGTACGCTCTGTTACGCCGTGGAATCGGACCAATTCGAAATCAACGACAACTGGAACATTGCCATCAAGACGATCTTGGTTTCGCACTGTCGCAGTCTCGAAAATAGTTCCAATCTGCTCGATACGGTCACCGATGGGGTCGCCGCGCCAAACAACATCCGCGCTTGGGTAATATGAATTGGATTCAGACACGCTCAGCTCGCTAGATGCTGCAAATGTCATGTCTTCAATGACGTAAGATCGCGCAACGATGCGTCCTTCGACATCGAATGCAGACACATCAAGCGGCGCATTCCGCGATACAGTATCAACACTGGCACAACCTGCAACACCAAGAACAAGGGCCGCAACAGACATGATTTTAAACAGTTTCATTGTTTTACCTCCGGGCTTTGGCCCAATGTAGTCTGGTCCCGTCACTTCGCGGGGTTAAGACTTGATTAACCGAGATACTGGGGCAAAAATGTGTTCAAATGGGGCAATTACGGGGTCAAATCGTGAAATTGTTGGTTTGATGGCCAAAGCGTTGTCAAAAAGACTCACAATTTGGACGCAATGGTTGTTAGCGCTAACAACATATGATACCGCCAGATAAACGCGACGTAGGAGCCATCATGACACTTCATAAGACAATTCAGGCGGTCACCGACCGTATCCGCGCAAGGTCCGAAACGACCCGTGGCGACTACCTTGACCGCATGGCCGCAGCTGCAGCGCAAGGCCCGCGTCGCGCCCATCTAACCTGCGGCAACCAAGCCCACGCTTACGCGCCTATGGGTGAGGACAAAGGCGCGCTGGCCGCCACGCAGGCCGGAAACATCGGCATCATCACGGCCTATAACGACATGCTATCGGCGCATCAGCCGTTTGAACATTACCCCGACCTCATCCGCAAAACTGCCCGCAAGAATGGCGGCACAGCCCAAGTTGCAGGCGGTGTTCCTGCCATGTGTGACGGCGTGACCCAAGGCCAGACAGGCATGGAGCTGTCGCTGTTTTCGCGCGATGTGATTGCCATGGCCGCAGGCATCGGCCTGTCACACAACGTCTTTGACAGTGCGATTTATCTTGGCGTTTGTGATAAAATCGTCCCCGGCTTGGTCATTGCGGCCGCCACATTCGGTTATATCCCGGGTATCTTTATTCCTGCGGGCCCGATGGAATCTGGCCTGCCCAATGACGAAAAAGCCCGCGTGCGCCAGCAATTCGCAATCGGCGAAGTTGGCCGCGAAGAATTAATGGCCGCCGAAATGGCCAGCTACCACGGCGCTGGCACCTGCACGTTCTACGGCACCGCTAACACCAATCAAATGCTGATGGAATTCATGGGGTTACACCTGCCCGGCGCGTCATTTGTTAACCCCGGCGAAGGCTTGCGCACTGCCCTGACCGTCGCTGGAACCGAGGCCGCATTAAACAACACCGCGCTTGGCGACACCTACCGCCCTGTCAGCCAGATTTTGGATGAAAAAGCGTTTGTGAACGGTCTCGTTGGCCTGATGGCAACTGGTGGATCAACAAATCTCGTGCTGCACCTTCCTGCGATGGCGCGCGCAGCTGGCGTAATCCTTGACCTGCAAGATTTCAGTGACCTATCAGAGGTCGTCCCACTTATGGCCAAAGTTTACCCCAACGGCCTTGCCGACGTGAACCACTTCCATGCGGCTGGTGGTTTAGGCTTTATGATTGGCGAACTGCTCGACGCGGGCCTTTTGCACGACGACACGCAAACTGTGGTGGGCACTGGCCTGCGCGCCTATACCCAAGAACCACAGCTGCAAGACGGGCGCGCAGTCTGGGTGCTGTCTCTTATACACATCTGACGCTGCCGACGAATAGAGAGGTGT
>CAJXTP010000189.1 GCA_913061335.1 uncultured Loktanella sp. | reverse complement strand
CATATAGGCCGATGTGCGTTGCGGTGCAAGGGATCACATCTGTAGACGAAATTCAGCGAACCCATCGACATTGCGGCCGGTCGGAGAGATTTTATCTTGCCCGCTTGGCGCAGTTGCATGTGGCGCGGACATAAACAGTGTACTTGTGTCGGCCAGGGGTGCGAAGCTCCAGTTGCTACATGGTGTTGCTTGTACTGTGCCATAATTGCGCAAGCTTTCGATCAGGATGTCGCGCGTACCGTTCGCAGTGACGTGCATAATGTCCTGCGGTGGGGTAGCAAAGAAGCCGCCACCTCCATTTGCCCGATAGCTGTTGGTTGCAACTATAAAAATGTCGCCTGCTAACACCGGTTTTCCGTTGAGGCGAAGGTCGATGACCCGATCTATGTCGCGCCCGATATTGATTGAATATGTTAGCCCAAAGATTACATCAAAATCATATGGCGCCACACCGGCACGGAATAGTTTTTGATCCGTTTTCACGCGTTCCAATGTTCGAAACAATTGGGCTGATTGATTAAGCCAAGCCAGGATCTGCGCCCCAGTGCGCCGAATCACATAAAGGCGGTTGGAGAACGGATAGATTGCGGCAGCGTCGCGCAAGGTTAGCGGACCAGGTATGATGTCGATGTAATGCTCAGGGCCACCCCGTCCGCCCGCCCGAAATGGTGCGACCGCAGATAGAATTGGCAGGTCGTCCCAATCTGATCCCTTCGCCAGTCTCGCGACCTGATCAAGCTGAACTTGGGCCAAAATCTGCAGCGACAGATTCGGCGCAACAGTCGCAAAATGACTGTTGATCGGAACTTCAGTCGCCGCAAATGGTTGCCGGATATAGTTCAATGTTTTGGTATGTGCAGGCATGACGTCTTTGATCATGCGATCTTGTAGTTGCGTTGCTGTAGCGTCCGGATCCGCGCGTGCAAGGTCAATGCGCGAGGCACCAGTGGTGAGGTTTCCGTCGGACCACGTTATGTCCAAAGATACGACCCCAATATGCGACCCGTAAAACCCCGCCATCACCGCCGGTTTGCCATGCAGTCTTCCGTTTGAGGGATCAACGTTCGGGCTGGGTTGATCACGATTATTGGGGAACACATCGTGCGTATGCCCCGTGAGGATTGCGTCGATCCCATCAATTGCAGCCAGTGGCACGGCGGCGTTTTCCATGCCTTCGGACCACTGTTCTGCAACGATGCCCGCGTGGCATAAGGCAACAATGACATCCGCGCCCTGAGCCTTCATGCGGGTGACCACAGTTTGCGCGGTTTGAACAATATCGTTCGCAACGATTGCTCCGTTTAAGACGGTTTTGTCCCAATTGACGATTTGCGGTGTCACGAGGCCGATCACACCAAGGTTCAGTGGACGGCACACGCCATCACTGCAAAGAATATCACGCTGGATGATCGTGTAGGGCGGGTAAAGTTCACTGCCGTCTGAATAGGTTACGTTCGCGCAAACGACATCAAATGGCGCTGGCTCTAGGGCTTTCGACAAAAATTTTAAGCCGTAATTGAATTCATGATTTCCTAAGCAAACAGCGTCATAAGATAGCGCAGACATTGCTGTAATCATTGGGTGTGGTTCGTCGTCGCCGTTGTGGGTTGCAATGTAGTCCGCTAAAGGATTTCCCTGCAAGAAATCCCCATTATCAAAGAGAAACGTGCCAGATGGGTTTTTTGACCGGAGAGATTCAATTTTCGCGGCGAGTGGGATCAATCCGATGCCTGGGGTCGGTTGATCAGCAAAGTAGTCGTAGCCCAACAGCTGCATGTGCAAATCCGTTGTCTCAAGGATACGAATCGTCGCGTGTGCCTCGTTCTGCATTGCGTAATATCACTTTGATGAGGTGCCAAAATCGGCTCTAATTGCAACCTAAGCGGGAAAATTGAAAATGACCACGAGGTCGTGAACAATCGTTTGAAAAAGATACATAAAAGTGGCACTCACGACATAATGAAAAATGCAGAAACAGTGACATTTGGTGGTTCCGGACTTGATCGGGCAGCGCATCTGCGTGGGCAGGCGGAAAAGCTGGCTGAGCGGCAAGGCGCCCGTACGATCCTATTGTGGCGCGGTAAAATATTGATCACGGCCACCGATCAATTGTGCCGATTGCCAATGACCGCTGCGATTTTGGACGGCGTATCGGCAGATTTGATCTTTTTGGGCCTTGAGGACGAAAACCCGCTTTTTGCCGCAGATATCTCTGCGTGGGTCCCTGATGGGTTCGATGCAACGGCTGGGTTTTCGTTTTTCGACGATACCCGACAATTGTATCCTGCCGCGCCTGATACTGGATTCGCGGATATTCGTGCTGTGATGACATGTCTGTCACCGCGCGACGCTGAACTGGCTGCGACGGCCAAAGCCGTGATGGAGTGGCACCGTAGCCACTGGTTTTGTGCGCGCTGTGGTGCAGAAAGTGCGGCCTCAATGGCGGGATGGCAGCGTGACTGTTCGGCCTGCGGTTCGCATCATTTTCCGCGCACCGACCCGGTAGTCATCATGTTGATCACACAGGGAAATAACGTGTTGATGGGGCGATCTCCGGGGTGGCCAGAGGGCATGTATTCCTTGCTTGCTGGCTTTATTGAGCCGGGTGAAACGATGGAAGCCGCCGTGCGCCGTGAAGTTTTTGAAGAATCCGGTGTGCGGGTTGGTGACGTGCGTTACTTGGCCAGCCAGCCGTGGCCGTTCCCTGCGTCATTGATGTTTGGCTGCGCTGGCGAAGCGTTAGATAACAATATCACAATTGACCCGTCAGAGATCGAAGATGCGCTCTGGGTCAACCGTGAGGAGATGGTGCGTGTTTTTGCAGGGCAACACCCTAAAATAAATCCAACCCGAAAGGGTGCAATCGCACATTTTTTGCTGGAAAATTGGCTGGCAGACCGCTTGGATTGAAATACTTAATTGACACCAGCTACGCTATGCCGTGGCACTTGAAGGCCGGACAATGAAATTTAGTACCCGCGAAGATATTGAAGCCCCAATTGACTACGTGTTCTCGCGGATCACGGACTTTCAGGGATTCGAACGTCAAGCCCTGCGACGTGGCGCAGACGTCCAACGCATTGATACTGCACCTGTTCCCATCGAAGGGTCCACATGGGATGTGGCGTTCAAATTCCGTGGCAAAGATCGCAAACTAAAGGCGATTATCACACGCCTTGATGAGCCGACTGAACTCCGCCTTGATACGGCGGCCAGCGGCCTTGATGGCGTTACGCAAATCGAGTTGGTGCCGCTTTCCCGCAATCGGACGCGGGTTGCAGTATCTTTGGATTTGACACCAAAAAGCCTGTCCGCACGTCTATTGCTGCAATCATTGAAGCTTGCTAAAAATAGCCTGACCCGTCGTTTTGGGATGCGTGTGACGGAATTTGCTGAAGAGGTAGAAGAATCCTACCGCAAGGGTGTTTAGCGTTCGTGACGCTTTGCTGCTGCTGGATAAACGCCCATCAGGTGCAAATGATCTGTGAAATACGATAGCTCTTCGAGCGCGAGTTGCACGTTGCGATCGTCAGGGTGCCCTTCGATTTCCGCGTAAAACTGTGTCGCCTTAAAGCTGCCACCGACCATGTAGCTTTCGAGCTTGGTCATGTTGACCCCATTGGTCGCAAAGCCGCCCATCGCCTTGTAAAGTGCCGCAGGAATGTTGCGCACCCGAAAGACAAAGCTGGTCATCATGCCATGTTTGCCGCGTTTTTTGTAATCTGGCTCGCGGGCCATGACCAAAAAGCGGGTTGTGTTGTTGTCGGCGTCTTCAATGTGCCGCGCAACGACGTTGAGCCCATAGATGTCGGCCGCCAATTCCGACGCAAGTGCGCCAACGGTCAGGTCATCGCCTTCGGAGACTTCACGTGCCGCGCGGGCATTGTCGGACGTGGCGCGCCCTGTAATCAAATTCTCGCGTAAGAACCCCGCACATTGTGGCAGGATTACAGGATGGCCGTAGGCCGTCTTAATGGCGGCCAATTGTGCGCCGGGTTTCACCAAAAGGTTGACGTGCACACGCACGAAAACCTCGTCCACGATTTGTAAACCACTTTCCGGTAACAGCGAATGCACATCGGCCACGCGCCCATAAGTGGAGTTTTCAACGGCAATCATTCCCAGATCGGCGTCTCCTTTGCGCACAGATTCGATGGCGTCATCGAAAGTTTCGCAGGGGAGGGGCGAAAAATCAGGCCGCGCGTCGGCGCAAGCTTGGTGGCCGTAGGCGCCTAATTCGCCTTGAAATGCGATATTTGCTGACATCTGGGGGCACTTCCTGTGTATTGACGAAAAAATGGGCAATTGGTCGCGGCACTATACCTTGCATAAAGAGGTGTGAAGCGGATAGATAACCGCAAAACTGCGAACGGAATGGAACGCGACATGTTCGACACAATGACGATGACAAAAGTAATGGGCGGCGCTTGTGGTGCCTTGTTGGTATTTCTGCTGGGTGGCTGGGCCTCTGAGACGATTTATCACGGCGGCGCAGGTGGCCATGACGGCGACCATGCGCAGGGCTACAAAATTGAAGTGGCTGAGGCTGCCGATGACGCGGCTGAACCAGAAGAAGAAATTGATTTCGCTTTGGTGATGGCATCGGCCAGTGCCGCCGACGGCGAAGGTCTTTGGAAAAACTGCCGCTCTTGCCACAAGCTTGAGGCTGGCACAAACGGGGTCGGTCCATCGCTTTATGGTGTTGTGAACCGCACTGTGGGTACAGAGGCTGGATTTGGTTATTCGGGTTCGTTGAAGGCTGTGGCCGACGTTTGGACGCCAGAAAACTTGCAGGCGTTCTTGGAAAACCCAAAGGGTTACGCACCAGGCACCAAGATGGGTTACAACGGGATGCGCAAAGTTGAAGATCGCGCAAACCTGATTGCATACCTCGACAGCTTGGACGATTAATCCTGTCACATTTTGAACTTTGGGCCGCCTCAAGAAATTGGGGCGGCCTTTTTCATGCGTGTTGCTTGGGTCACCGTGCGCCGTGTTCACGCGGTGTTCACGCAAACTCAACTTGAATGTTTGTCAATCTGGCCGTTAGTTTCGTGTAAGTGTACTAAGAACACGTCCGCCACCTTGGGAGAGAACCATGCAATCACGTCAAATTACCCGCGTAGCTGCTAAATCAGACAGTGCGTCGACACGGCTTATCGTTACGGGGTCCGCGATTTTGGTGGGCGCTGTTATCTGGGCAGGACAGGCGCAGTCAGATGGGCATGATCCCGTGACAGTCAGCCATGGTTATTCCAACTTTGACGACTTGATGTACCCCGCCGATTATCCGCATTGGGATTACGTGAACCCTGACGCCCCCAAGGGCGGTGAAATATCGCAGTGGTCTCAAGGCACTTTCGACAGCTTTAACACGTCCACCCGCAAGGGCACGCCAGCCGCGTTGGCCAGCATTGGGTACGAGTCCATATTGACCGGCACCGCGGATGACCCATACGGCAGCTATTGCTACCTGTGCACCACGATGGAAGTCCCTGAAAGCCGCGATTGGGTTATCTTTAACCTGCGCGACGATGTGACGTTTTCGGATGGCACAGGCATGACCGCCGAGGATCTTAAGTTCAGCTTCAATCTCCCTCTTGAACAGGGCATCACCGAATACCGCGAAGTATATTCGCAATTCCTCCAAAGTGTTGAGGTTCTAGGTCCCTATAAGATCAAATTCAGCTTTACCGAGGATGCGCCGCGCCGCGATGTGGTGACATGGGCTGGTGGGACATCGGCGTGGTCAAAAGCATGGTTTGAAGAAACAGGCACCCGACTTGATGAATCGTCCGACGCGCCGTTCTTGGCCACAGGCCCGTATCTGTTGGATAGCGTCGATATTGGCCGCCAAATCGTTTACCGCAAAGACC